>JBEVKC010000132.1:0-10413 GCA_040509895.1 Novosphingobium sp.
GATCACGGCCCGTAGCGTTCCTCCATCATTCCCCGTTGGTTGCCCCTGCAACCGATCCGAACCAATCTATGCGGCCACGAGCTTCGCATCTTACGCATTTGCTGTGCATGGAAGGTCTCGTAAGCATCAAAGAAAGTTTGCAGCAAATCACCCAGCGTAGTGTCCCCGATTTCGTCGGACAGGGTGAGGAGACGGTCAGAGCCTCGCCTAGCGTTCCGGCAACCTAATCCAGGTTAGGCCGTAACCAGCGTTCCGCCGTCTTCACATCGACGCCGCGCCGTGTTGCATAATCTTCAAGCTGATCGCGCCCTATCCGCGCCACGCCGAAATACTGGCTCTCCGGATGGGCGAAGTAGAAGCCCGACACCGCCGAAGTCGGCAGCATCGCCTGGCTTTCGGTCAAGGTGATCCCCGCATTGTCCTGCGCGTGCAGCATGTCGAACAGCATCGGCTTCAGGCTGTGGTCCGGGCAGGCCGGATAGCCGGGGGCGGGGCGGATGCCGCGGTATTCTTCGCGGATCAGCGCTTCGTTGGTCAGCTGCTCGCCCGGAGCGTAGCCCCATAGCGTGGTGCGGACGTGCTGGTGTAGGCGTTCGGCAAAGGCTTCGGCGAAGCGGTCGGCCAAGGCCTTCAGCAGGATGTCGTTGTAATCGTCATGCCCTTCCTTGAAGCGCGCGAGGTGCGGTTCGATGCCGTGGATGCCGACGGCGAAACCGCCGATCCAATCACCCGCCGGGTCGATGAAATCGGCAAGGCAGAAATTGGCGCGGTCGCGGCTTTTCTTGACCTGCTGGCGAAGAAAGGGGAGGCGAAGTTCCTGGCCTTCAACCTCGGCCACCACGTCATCGCCATCGCGGCGGCAGGGCCAGAACCCGGCGACACCCTTTGCCGTCAACCACTTTTCCTCGACGATCTTGTCGAGCATGGCCTGCGCATCGGCGAAGAGGCTGCTGGCGCTTTCACCGACAACCGCGTCGGTCAGGATTGCCGGGTAATTGCCCGCCAGTTCCCATGCGCGGAAGAAGGGCGTCCAGTCGAACATCTCGCGCAGGTCCGCCAGATCCCATTCCGCGAAAGTGTGTAGACCGGGTTGCGCCGGTGCGGGGGGCTTGTCGGCCATGTCCGCCTTGAAGCCATTGGCGCGGGCATGGGCGAGCGGCAGCAATCCGCTGCCTTCCTTACCGGCGCGGGCGTCGCGGATGGCTTCGTATTCACCAGCGGTGCCGGTGATGAAGCCGGTCGCCTGTGTGTCGGATAGCAGCTGCGAGGCCACGCCAACCGCGCGGCTGGCGTCGAGGACGTGCACCACGGGACCCTTGTAGGCCGGGTCGATGCGAAGAGCGGTATGCACCTTGCTGGTGGTAGCCCCGCCGATCAGCAGGGGGATATGCATGTCGGCACGCTGCATTTCCTCGGCAACCGTCACCATCTCGTCCAGCGAGGGCGTGATCAGGCCGGACAGGCCGATGATGTCCGCATCGTTCTCGTTCGCGGCCTGAAGGATTGTCGCCCAAGGCACCATCACGCCCAGGTCGATCACTTCATAGCCGTTGCATTGCAGGACCACGCCGACAATGTTCTTGCCGATGTCATGGACGTCACCCTTGACCGTGGCCATGATGATCCGTCCCTTGGCCTTGGCGCCCTCTTCCTTCGCCGCCTCGATATAGGGGATGAGGTGGGCGACGGCTTTCTTCATGACGCGGGCCGATTTCACCACCTGCGGCAGGAACATCTTGCCCGATCCAAACAGGTCGCCGACGACGTTCATGCCGCCCATCAGCGGGCCTTCGATCACTTCGATTGGTTTGCCGCCCGCCGCGAAAATCTGCTGGCGCGCTTCCTCGGTATCATCGACCACATAGGTGTCGATGCCCTTGACCAGAGCGTGCTCGATCCGCTTGACGACATCCCAGCCGCGCCATTCCTCGGCCGCCTTTTCGGTCGCCGTGTCTTTGCCCTTGAAGCTTTCGGCCAGCTCGATCAGCCGCTCGGTCGCCGTCTGCTCACCCTCGGGCACATCCTGGTTGCGGTTGAGGATCACGTCCTCACATGCTTCGCGCAGCACCGGGTCGATCTGGTCGTAAATGTCGAGCTGCCCGGCGTTGACGATCGCCATGTCGAGCCCGGCGGGGATCGCGTAATATAGGAATACCGAATGCATCGCGCGGCGCACGGTCTCATTGCCGCGGAACGAGAACGACAGGTTGGAAAGCCCGCCCGAGAAATGGACGTGCGGGCAGGTGGCGCGGATTTCCTTCACCGCCTCGATGAAGTCGACGCCGTAATTGTTATGCTCCTCGATACCGGTTGCCACGGCGAAGACGTTGGGATCGAAGATGATGTCCTCAGGCGGGAAGCCGATGCCGGTCAGCAGCTTGTAGGCGCGCTGGCAGATTTCGACCTTGCGTTCCTTGGTGTCGGCCTGGCCCTTCTCGTCGAAGGCCATGACGACCACGGCAGCGCCATATTCCATGCATTTGCGGGCGTGTTCAAGGAACTGCTCCTCGCCCTCCTTCATGGAGATCGAATTGACGATCGGTTTACCCGAAACGCACTTCAGGCCTTCCTCGATGACGTTCCACTTGGAACTGTCGATCATCACTGGGACGCGGGCAATGTCCGGTTCGGCGGCGATCAGCTTGAGGAAGGTGGTCATCGCCTCGACCGCGTCGAGCAGCCCTTCGTCCATGTTGACGTCGATCACCTGCGCGCCGTTCTCAACCTGCTGGCGCGCGACGTCCACCGCCTTGGCATAGTCGCCAGCGAGGATCAGCTTCTTGAACGCGGCAGAGCCGGTGACGTTGGTGCGCTCGCCAATGTTGACGAAACGGGCGGAGGATTGGGTGTTCATTTGAATTCCGATTGAATCAGGCAGCGAGGATAAACGGCTCAAGCCCGGCCAGCCGTGTCACTGGCTCCAGGTCCGGCAGCTTGCGCGCGGTCAGGCCTTCCACCGACTTCGCGATGGCCGCGATATGTGCCGGGGTCGATCCGCAGCACCCGCCCAGAACATTGACCTGACCATGCTCGGCCCATTCGTGGACGAGGCCTGCGGTAGTCGCGGGCATCTCGTCATACTCGCCCAGTTCGTTGGGCAGGCCCGCGTTGGGATAGACCATGATGAGCGTATCGGCGATCTCTGCCAGAGCCTTCACATGCGGGCGAAGCTGGGTCGCGCCGAAGCTGCAGTTCAGGCCGATGGTGACGGGCTTGGCGTGGCGCACGGCATGCCAAAACGCCTCAACCGTGTGGCCGGAAAGGTTGCGCCCCGAAAGGTCGGTCAACGTCATCGACAACATGATCGGCACTTCGCGGCCGATTTCCTTCTCAAGCTGCTTCACCGCCATGATCCCGGCCTTGGCGTTGAGCGTATCGAATACCGTCTCGATCAGGATGAAGTCGGCCCCGCCTTCGACCAGCGCGGCCGCCTGTTCCTTGTAGACATCGACCAATGTGTCCCAGTCGATCTCGCGGTAGCCCGGATCGTTCACGTCGGGCGAAAGGGACAGAGTCTTGTTGGTCGGCCCGATGGCGCCAGCGACAAAGCGCGGGCGGCCGTCCTTGGCCTGAAACTCGTCAGCAATGGTCCGGGCAAGTTTCGCAGACTCAAGGTTGATCTCGCGCACCAGATGCTCGGCCGCATAGTCGGCTTGGCTGATGCGGTTGGCCGAGAAGGTGTTGGTCTCGGCAATGTCGGCCCCCGCCTCAAAATAGGCGCGGTGGATGGCAGCGGGCACTTCCGGCTTGGTCAGGGCAAGGATGTCGTTGTTGCCCTTCTGGTCCTTCGCCAAGCCCAGTGACCCTGCATAGTCAGCCTCGGTCAGCTTGTAGTTCTGGATCTCGGTGCCAAAGGCGCCGTCCGTGATCAGGATACGCTTTGCAGCCTCTGCAAATAGGGATTCGCGGGCAGTCATGCCGGTATCTCCGTTTTCGCCCTCAGGCCAAGCAGGTGGCAGATCGCATAGGCCTGCTCCGCCCGGTTGAGGGTGTAGAAATGAAAGTCGCGCACGCCGCCTTCGTACAGGCTGCGGCAGAATTCGGCGGCGACGGTTGCCGCGACCAATGCGCGCGGACCGGGGCGCTCGTCCAGCCCTTCGAACATCTGCACCATCCATTCGGGGATTTCGGTATTGGCAGACATGCGGCGGATGGCGGCGAAGTTGGTTATCGGCATGATGCCGGGCACGATGGGCGCGGTAATTCCGGCCGCCAGCACCTTGTCGAGGAAGCGGAAGTAGGCGTCGCTGTTGAAGAAGAACTGGGTGATCGCGCGGGTGGCGCCCGAATCCAGCTTGCGCTTCAGATTATCGAGATCAGCCTCTGCACTGATCGCGTCGGGGTGGACTTCGGGATAGGCGGCGACCGATACCTCGAAGTCGTGGCGCGTCTTCAGGCCCGCGACCAGCTCTGCCGCGTTGGCATAGCCTTTGGGATGAGGGATGAACGTGCCGCCGCCGGCTGGCGGCGGATCGCCCCGCAGCGCGACGATGTGGCGCACGCCCACGTCCCAATATTGGTCGGCAATCTCGGCGATCTCGCCCTTGCTGGCGGCGATGCAGGTCAGGTGCGCGGCGGGGATCAGCGCCGTTTCGTTGACGATGCGCGTTACCGTTGCGTGGGTGCGCTCACGGGTGGTGCCGCCCGCGCCGTATGTCACGGAGACGAACTTCGGAGACAGCGGTGCGAGTTCGGTTATGGCTTCCCACAGCTGTTCTTCCATCTTCTCCGTCTTGGGCGGGAAGAATTCAAAGGAAACGGCAATGTCGCCCGGCAGCCCGGCAAACGGGGGCGCATCCGGGTTGGCAACTACGGAACTCATTCGGACGAAGCCTTTCCATTCACAAATTCGCTGGGCGCCGTGCCTGCTTGGCGGCGTCCCGTCCATATCTTTACTGTCAGTGGCCGCCCCGGAATGGCGACTGGAACATCAGCGGCAAAGCCCGCATCGCTCAGCAGCGAGAGCATCTGCTCGTCAGAAAAGCCGAGGCGGGCATGGGCATGGGCAGAGCGCAGTTCCTCACGGTCATGCGCGGCAAAATCGACGATGGCGATGCGCCCGCCGGGGCGAGTGACGCGCGCGGCCTCTGCCAGCGCGCCTTCCGGTTCCTGCGCATAGTGCAGAACCTGGTGGATCAGCACGGTGTCAAAGCTTCCATCGCCAAGTGGCAGATGGGTGAAATCTCCGTGGATCAGCGCATGCCGCTCAGCCGGGAGCTGCTGCAGCCGGGCGCGTGCGATGCGCAGCATTTCCGGGCTTTTGTCGAGGCCGGTTACGTGGTCGGCACGCGGAGCGAACAGTTCGGCCATGCGGCCCGTGCCGGTGCCGATGTCCAGCAGCGCGCCTAGTGGGCCTTCGCCCAAGGCATCCGACAGAGCGGCCTCCACCGGGCCATCGGGCGAATGGAGGTTGCGAAGCTGATCCCACTCACCGGCGTGGCGGGCAAAGTATGCTTCTGCCTGCGTTTCCCGCGCGGCGCGGATGGCGGTCAGGTGGCGGCGATCCTCGGCACAGCGGGCGGCAAAGCCGGCATCGTCCTTCTCGGCTGTGTCGAGCATGCGGGCGGCGGCAGCGCCCAACGGCGGGGCGCGGTCCTCTCCGATGGCGCTGCGCAGGAACACCCAGCTGCCTTCCTTGCGGCGCTCCGCAAGGCCCGCGGCGCAGAGAATGCGGATGTGACGCGATACGCGGGGCTGGCTTTGGCCAAGCACCTGTGCCAGCTCTCCGACAGCCAGCTCCATATGCGCAAGCAGGCGCATGATGCGCAGCCGCGTCGGGTCGGCAAGTGCGCGCAGGAGTGGGTCAATCTTCATCGTGAGATGTCATATAAAGAAATCTTTATATGACTGCAAGGAGGCGCGCCTGAAAGCTTTTCTGTCAGGCAGCGGCACGGAGTTTGCCTATGCACGATACCTTGGTTAGACAAGCGACGCGGGCACTGACCGGGTCGGGGGGCTCGCTCAACCTGGCAAGGATCAAGAACCATGAAGAAAATCGCCTATGCAGCTTTTGCTTCCGCCGCCGCTCTTGCGCTGACCGCTTGCGGCAGCTCCGACAGTGCGAGCGAGGAAGCCGTGGCCGAGAACGTCGAAATGCCGGCAGAAGAGGCCGTGGGCGGTGTAGACGCAACCCCGGTTCCTGAAGCTGCGACTCCCGCCGCCACGGATGCTGCCAGCGATGCGGCTGCGACGACTCCTGCCGCTACCGATGCGGCGACTGCGGCTGCCGAAAAGGCGACGGTCGAAGCCGAAAAGAAAATGTGATTTTGCGCTGCCTGTTATGGGCGGCGGGATCAAAGGGCGCGGTCTCGGGATTGAGGTCGCGCCTTTTTCTTTGCGCGGGCGGCGTTATGGTGCGGCATGATGCGCTTCGTCTTGCTCCCCGTCCTTTGCCTCCTTGCTGCCTGCGGGGGAGGCGGTGCTGACAGGGCACCGGGAAGCGTCACCCCTGATGAGGCAAAAGCGCTGGACGAAGCGGCGGAAATGATCGGCACAACGCGCGAGCCTCAGGGCGCAACAGTTCCCGCTTCTTCGCCCACCCTGGATGCTGGCCGATGATCCTGTCCGGCAAGGTCGTTGCCGTTACTGGCGCAGGACGCGGCATCGGCCGGGAAGTTGCATTGCTATGTGCCTGGGAAGGCGCGGCGGTGGTAATCAATGACCCTGGGGTCGCCCGCGACGGAGAGGGCGGCGATCCGGCTCCCGCCGAGCAGGTTGCCCAGGAAATCCGCGCGGTAGGAGGCAGGGCACAGGCCAACCTCGCCAATGTGGTCGATCCGGCAGCGGCGCAAACCATCATCGACGATGCGCTGGCCCATTTCGGACGGATTGACGCAGTGGTGAATTGCGCAGGCATCCTGCGCGACGCGATCTGGCACAAGATGAGCCATGCCGATTGGCACGCGGTGATCGACGTCCACCTGCATGGCAGCTTCAACGTGTCGAAGGCCGCGACGCCGATTTTCCGACAGCAGCGGTCAGGCAGCTTCATCCACTTCACATCCGGTGCCGGGCTGATCGGCAACATCGGGCAGGCCAACTATGCGGCGGCGAAGCTGGGCATTGTCGGACTGTCGCAGTCGATCGCGCTCGACATGGCCCGCTATGGCGTGCGCTCCAACTGCATCGCGCCGGTTGCGTGGACGCGGATGATTGCTGGGATGCCGCATCTGTCGGGCGGCGAGGAATCCCGCACGCCGGGTATGGCGGATATGGGTGCGGAGAAAGTCGCACCGCTGGTCGCCTATCTTGCCTCGGATCAGGCAGCAGGTGTCACCAACCAGATTTTCGGGGTGCATGGCGATGAAATCGTGCTGTTTTCAAAGCCGCGCCCGATCCATTCGATGGTGAAAGCTGAGGGCTGGTCCGCGCAGTCTATTGCTGACGAACTGATTCCGGCAATGCGCAAAGACTTCGCCCGGCCCGATGAGATCGCGGGGGAGTTGTTTGCGGCAAAGCCCGGCTAATCGAACGAGACCTTCCCGCGCCCGGCCTTGACCGATCCGCGCAGCTTCTTGCCTTGCAACCGCTTTTCCTTGCCGACCCGGTTGAGACGGCTTTTCACGCGCTTTTCGGGAAGGTTGTGTGCTTCGCGGATAAGTTCCGCCAGCCTCTCGCGGGCATCGGCGCGGTTGGCTTCCTGCGTGCGGAAGCGGCGGGCGGACAGGAGTAGTTCGCCCTTTGCTGTCATGCGGGTTCCGGCTAGCTCTTTCAGGCGGTGGAATACTAGCGGCGGCAGGCGCAGCGCGAATACATCGACCCGCAATTGCACCGCAGTCGCCACTTTGTTGACGTTCTGGCCGCCCGGGCCGGTGGCAGTGATGAAGCTTTCGCTCGCCAGTGCGAACGCCCGCTCGATCACCTCATCCATAAGTGAAGCCGAGCGCGGCAAAGTCTGCCGGAAGCGGCGCTTCTGCCCTGACTGGCTCCTTGCCCTCGCGCGCGATCATCAGCCGCAATGCGTGGAGCATGGTGCGCGGCGCGCCCTTGCCCGTGCCGTAGATCGGATCGCCCAGCAGCGGTGCGCCAAGGCCCAGCTGCGCGTGGACGCGGATCTGATGCGTGCGGCCGGTTTCGGGGCGAAACTCGACCAGCGTCAATCCGTCCCGCTCTTCCAGCTTGCGCCAATGGGTGATGGCGGGCTTGCCCTTTTTCGCGGCGATCATGTGCCAGCCCTCTTTCGCTGAGCTGATCTTGGACAGCGAGAGGGAGATGGTGCCTTCGTCTCCAGTTACTGTCCCCGCGACGATGCCGAGATAGACCTTCTCGACTTTCCGCTCCTCGAAGGCTGCTGCAAAACGCTTCAGCGAACGCGGATTGCGCGCCAGCAGCAGACAGCCCGAAGTATCCCGGTCTAGACGGTGAACAGCGACAGGTGGTCGCTGGAAACCGAACTTGAGCGACTCAAGGTAGTTCTCAAGGCTCAGATCCCCAGAGCGCGGAGGGTCAAGCGGCAGGCCTGCCGGCTTGTCGATCACCAACGCTTCGGCGTCTTCGAAGAGGATGGGGAAGGTGGTCATGCCACCGCCGCCGAAATGCGCCGCAGTGCTTCATCCAGCTTCGCCTCATCCGCCGCGAAGCTGATGCGGAAGCCGTCCTTTCCGCCGAAGCCAGATGCCGCGACGGTGGCGACCCCGTGTTCCAGAAGTTGCATCGCCAGCGCATTGTCGTCGCCAAAGCGGCTCATCAGGGGAGCGGCATCGACCATGCAGTAGAACGCACCATCGGGCACCGGTGTCGACAGGCCCGGGATGGCGTTGACCGCTGCCACCACAAGGTCGCGCCGCGTCCGAAAGCGTTCGCGCCAGTCGATCAGGAATTCCTGCGGCCCCTCAAACGCGGCGACTGCGGCCGCCTGGCTGATCGAGCAGGGATTGCCGGTGGAATGGGACTGCAGCTTTTCCATCGCCTTGATCAGCCACTGCGGCCCGGAGGCCACACCGATGCGGAAGCCGGTCATGGCGTGGCTCTTGGAAACGCCCGACACGGTCAGCACCCGGTCAGCAATAGCCGGATATTCCACTGCAATGGTCGCATGGTCGCCCGCCGTGTAGCGCAGCGGGGCGTAGATATCGTCGCTCATCACCAGCACGCGGGGATGGCGAGCCAGCACTTCGCCAAGCGCCTTCAGTTCCTCTGCCGGATAGGTGGCGCCGGTGGGGTTGCCGGGACTGTTGAGCAGCAGCCAGCGTGTGCGCGGGGTAATCGCCGCCTCAAGCTGCTCCGCCGTGATGCGAAAGCCGCCCGCTGCCATGGTCTCGATGGGAACTACGGTCGCACCGGCAAAGCGGACGATCTCCGGATAGCTGACCCACCACGGCGCGGGGATCAGCACTTCGTCACCGGGATCGAGCGTGGCGAGCAGGGCATGGAAGATCGCCTGCTTGCCGCCCGCGCTGATAGTTACCTGCGAGGTCGGCATCTTGATGCCGAGGTCACGCTCAAAATGCAGTGCCGCCGCCTGCTTCAGCCGAGCGGTTCCGCCAACGGCGGTGTACTTGGTGTCGCCCGCATCGAGTGCAGCCTTGGCTGCCGCGACGACATGCGGCGGGGTGGCAAAGTCCGGCTCACCGACCGACAGCGAGATGACGTCCCGCCCTTCCGCACGCAGTTCCATGGCGCGGTCGGTCATCGCCGTGGTTGAGGACGGGAAAATGCGGTTCAGGGCAACCGAAGTGTCGTTCATGCAAGCCTCGCGGGCATCAGGCCGCGCAGGGCATTGCCGATGAAAAAACCGTCGTTCAGGTCTTCAAGGCGAAGCTCCGCCTCCTCGGCGCGGCCTTCTTCGATCAGCTGGCGGCGCAGCACGCCGGGCAGCAGGCCGAGGCTGGCGGGCGGGGTCAGCAGCTTGACGTCACGCTCGACGAAGATGTTTGTGAAGCTGCCTTCGGTGAGCAGACCGTCATCGCGCAGGAACAAGGCCTCTGCAGCGCCAGCAGCCTTCGCGGCGCGCAAGGCCGCCTCGTAAAAGCTGCGGTCAGACGTCTTGTGCCGCAGGCGCCAGTCGCCCGAATCCACCGGCAGGCGCAGCACGGCGCAAGGCACGGGATCGGGTAGGGCGGCGGGCAACTCGCCCAGTTCAAGGCTGTAAGCACCACTGCGCGAAATCATCAGGCGCAGTTTTGCAGGCTTGTCTGCATCGAAGCACAGCGCCTGGATGGCATTGCGCACGGCGTGGCGGTCGAACGAGAAGCCGAGTTCGGTCGCGCTGGCCTTGATGCGTTCAAGGTGCTGCTCAAGCAGGGCGACGCCATTCTCGGGCGTGAAGGCCATGGTCTCGATCAGGTCGAATCCGAAACCCGATGTGTCCGAAACCGATTGACGCACGAAACCCCCTTTGACCAGGCATTCCCGCCATTCGGGAAGCCACTCGGAATCGGCGACGATCGCCGAACCCACGCCCAGCACTGCCCT
>JBEVKC010000133.1:0-18448 GCA_040509895.1 Novosphingobium sp.
GATGATGCGATGCTGACCGCAACGGTTGAGCATTTCCGCGCGGCCAACCCGGAGCTGAAGGTCTCCGTCCTCTGCATGTCGGGGCCGCCCGAAGAAATCGTACGCGCCAAGGGCTTCACCCCGGTCGTGATCCCCCCGTTCGAGCGCTTTCCAGTTGCGATGGCGGCCCTGCTTCAGGGCGAGGATTACGACGCTCTCATTGCTGTCGGTGCGGACGTGATGGATGGCTATTACAGCGTCGAATACAGCACCCAACTGCTCATCGCCGCGGACCTTGCCGCGCGGTCTGGCATGCGCGCCTTGTTCCTTGGATTCAGCTTTAACGAGACGGCCGCGCCGGAGCTGGCCGCCTGCTTTTCCCGTCTGGACCCGCGGGTGACGCTCAACCTGCGCGACCGCATTTCGCTGGCTCGCGTTAAGCGCTTCGCCCCGGTGCGCGCCAGGCTGGTGGCCGACTCCGCCTTCACCCTCCGCCCCGGAGAGGTGGATGCCGAGACAAGCCATTGGATCGAGGCCGAGAAGGCGGCAGGTAGGCAGGTCATCGGCATCAACCTTCACCCCATGCTGATCCGCCATGCCGACGCGCAGCAGATCGGGCACATGGTAAAGCAGATGGCCTCTGCAATTGAGGGCAGAAGTGCGCAGGGTGCGTTTTCGTGGCTGCTTGTTCCTCACGACTACCGTGACGACACGGGCGATGGCGACGGACTTTGCCTGCGCCCTTTGTTTGATGAGCTAGAGTCGCTGCCCGGCGTCCGCGCACGCTATTTCGACGGCGTGCATCGGGCTGCGACGCTCAAGGCGCTAGCCGGCAAACTGGACGGCGTCGTGACCGGCCGGATGCACCTTGCCATCGCATCGCTCGGCATGGGCGTGCCGGTGCTATGCCTGACCTATCAGGACAAGTTTGAGGGGCTTTACAGCCACTTTGACCTGCCGTCGGAGTACCTCTTGCCCCCCCAGATATTCGATGCCGAGGGGGGCCTTGAAAGAGCACTTCAAAAGTTCCTCTCCGCTCTTCCTGAATTGCGCGAAACAGTCGCCCGGCAAGGCCCCCGCGTCGCTGAACTGGCACAGACCAACTTTGCCCAGGCAGAGGGTGTGCCCGCATGAAGGTCGTGCTGATCTCTGGCATCCCGATCCTGCCCGCGCATGAGGGCAACCGTAGCCGTATCCTGGCACTGAGCCGCGCGATCCGCGATCTGGGCCATGACCTGTGGGTGGTTGTCATGCCTTCCGGCCTGTCCATGCCCAATGACCGCGCGGCGCACATGGCTGAATTCGGCGCGGACCGCTTCGTGGAAATCCCGCCCGAAAATCCGCTCGCCCGCTTTATCCGGCGCTTTCCCTTCCGGTTGCGGCGCAAGCTCGGGCACATCCTGCGCCTTCCGGGCCGGTTCTATGGAACACTGGACGGGCTCTATGAGCAAAGCTGGAGCGGGCCGCTCGAACGGCTGCACCGGGAGCATGGCTTTGATGCCGCGATGGTCGAATATGTCATTCACTCGGCGGCGCTCGACCTCTTCCCTGCCAATGTCCGCAAGATCATCGACACGCACGATTCCTTCGCGGATCGCCACAAGCCCTATGTCGCCAAGGGACTCTACGACTATTTCTACTCATTGAGGTCGGAGGACGAGGCGCGAGGGTTCCGCCGCGCTGATGCGATTCTCGCTATTCAGCAGGAAGAGGCCGAGACGTTCGACCGCCAGCTGGGAGATGATCCGGACAATCCCGAGATCGCGGTGGTCAACCACTTCCTCGATCTCTCCGCTGCGCCTGTGTCCAATCATTCTCCGTGCCGGGCGCTGTTCCTTGCCTCACGCAATCCGGCCAACACAATCTCAGCGCAGAACTTCGTCGCGCATGTCCTGCCGCTGGTACTGGAAAAGCTGCCCGAGTTTCGGCTCGTCCTTGCCGGGATGATCTGCGAGGTTGTCGACGACCATCCCGCCGTCATCAAGCTTGGCCGCGTCGATCAGCTAAGCGATGCATTCGAACAGGCCCCGCTGCTGGTGAATCCGATGCTTGTCGGCACAGGCATCAACATCAAGATCCTCGACGCCATGGCCGCCGGCGTTCCGGTGGTCAGCACCGATATGGGAGCGCGGGGCCTGCCGGACGAGTTCCGCTCCAGCGTCCTGACCGTTCCAGCGACTGACAACGAAGCACTCGCCGCCCAGCTTGTGTCACTGCTGCGGCATGAGGCGCTGCGCCGCGATCTGGGGCTGAAGGCCCGCCGGAACGCGGAACGCTGGAATGAACTGCAGCACGAGGAACTGCGCGTCGCACTTCAGGGCGGGCATGACATTCCTCCCATTGCCATGACGGGGACGTGACCATGCATTCGGTCAAGCCATCGACGCTCAGCGTTGAGGAGGTCGTAACCGGCGGCTTCTGCGTGGGATGCGGAGGCTGTGCTGTGGCGTCGGGCGGCGCTATCGCGATGCGGCGCGACCGCAATAAGGTTTTCCGGCCCCAGCTTCCCGACGAGGGCACGGCAAACAGCGCCGTCTGCCCCTTCTCCGGGATTGGCCCGGACGAAAGCGCGATTGCAGAGCAACTCTACGATGATATCGGAAACGACTTTGACGAGCGGACCGGCTACTACCTAAGCCTCTATGCCGGACGCATCACCGACACTCGAGCGGTTCTCGACAGCAGTTCCGG
Organism: Novosphingobium sp.; assembly: GCA_040509895.1. Classification (GTDB taxonomy): domain Bacteria; phylum Pseudomonadota; class Alphaproteobacteria; order Sphingomonadales; family Sphingomonadaceae; genus Novosphingobium. The sequence continues at coordinate 2,671 of JBEVKC010000133.1, forward strand.
CGGGCTGACCAGTTGGCTGCTGACCCAATTGCTTGAGCGGCAAATAGTCGACGGGATCATCCACGTCGGCTCTGGCGGCGATGATGGTGCCCTGTTCGCCTATTGCGTGTCGGAGAATGTTTCCGACCTGCGGGATCGCAAGAAGTCGCAATACTACTCGACCAGCTTTGCCGAAGTCCTGCTGTCGATCAGGGGCAACGGCAAGCGCTATGCCTTTGTCGGCGTGCCGTGCTTCGTCAAGGCGGTACGGCTGCTGCAGGCGCAGGATGCAGAGCTGGCATCGCAGATTTCCTTCACGGTCGGGCTTGTCTGCGGGCACCTGAAAAGCGGCGCTTTCGCCGAAGTCATGGCCCATCAGGTCGGCGTAAGGAACGGCGCTCTCGACACCGTCGATTTTCGCCTCAAGAACGCCAATGCCCCTGCCAATGCCTATGACTTTGCGGCGCGCGACCAGTTGGGCGGATGGCACGCAACCATGTCGCGCAACCTGCTGGGGGGCAATTGGGGGCACGCGCTGTTTCAGCTGAAGGCCTGCGACTTCTGCGACGACATCTTCGCCGAAACTGCCGACATCTGCTTTGGCGATGCCTGGCTTCCGCAATACGAAGGCGAATGGCGGGGCACCAACATAGTGCTGTGCCGTTCCGAAAGGCTGCAACCGATCCTTGACGAGGGACTGAAGCGCGGGGCGATCACCATCGAACCGATAACGGTCACCGATGCGGCGCAGTCGCAGGCGGGCAATTTCCGGCATCGGCGTGAAGGGCTGTCGCTGCGGCTGGCCGACGCAGCGGAGCGCGGCGAGAAGGTGCCGCGAAAGCGTGTGCGCGCCGGATCGGCAAGGCTGACGCCGCTGCGGCAGGCCATTGTCCGAAAGCGTCAGGAAATGGCCGCCGCAAGCCATGTCCTCTACCTTGAGGCACGGGACCGGGCGGAGGCTGACCTGTCCTCATTCTTCCAAGCGATGGAACGCTATGTCCGGGAAATGAACGACCTGTACCGGCAAGAGGACAACCGGCATGTCCGGACCATCCTGCGCCGGGCCTTGCGCGCGCCCCGCGCATTTTGGCGGCGGGCACAAGACGCGGCCAAGGCGAGCATTTCGCATGAATGACCAGCCCGGATCACTGCGGGCGCACACGATGCGCGGCGTGGGATGGTCCATCGTCCAGAACTGGGGCGGCAAGGTCTTTACCTTCATGCTGTCGATCCTGCTGGCGCGGCTGCTTTCGCCAGAGGAGTTCGGCGTCGCATCGGCAGCATGGCTGGCGCTGATGCTCGTCCCACTGGTGGCCGAGATGGGTTTTGGCGATGCCATCATGCAGCGGCGCGGGCTTAAGGACGCCGATGTAAACCTGCCCTTCTGGCTCGCCTCCGCCATCGCCAGCGCGCTTGTCGTGGTGGTAGTCATCCTACGCGAACCTATCGCGCAGTGGGCCGGCTTGGGCGACCGGGAGTCTTACCTTGTTGCCATTGCGGCAACCATCCTGATCTCGGTTCCGACCGGATTTCAGGAAGCCTTTTACAAGCGGCATATGAAGTTCAAGCAATTGGCCGTTCGCAGCTTCGCGGCCAACATCTCCGGCGGTATTGCCGCAGTTGCCGCGGCGGCGCTGGGCTTTGGGGTCTGGTCCTTCGTCGTCCAGATGTACGTTTCGCTGGTCATCAACGTGGTGTGGATCTGGGCGCGTCCGGAATGGCTGCCGGGATTGCGGATGGAGCCGCGCGCGTTCCTCCAGATGGCGCGCTTTGGTGCGCCGGTCCTGGCCCAGCGGCTTGTGGACTTTGCCGGCACCCGGATGCTGGATTTCATGATCATCGCGAAGATCGGCCTGGTCGGATACGGCATCTATGTCGTCGGGTCGCGGCTCTATCTGACGATGATGCAGCTTCTGCAGGGGGCGTTCCAGGATGTTTCGCTGACGGTGCTGTCCACCATCGCGCATGAGCGGGAGCGCGTTGCAGAGGTCTATCGCAAGACCATATCGCTGTCGGCAACGGCGATGCTGCCGGTCTTCGTGCTGCTGAGCGCGCTGGCTCCCGAAATCTGCCTTGTCCTGTTTGGCCACAAATGGGTGGGCGTCGACAGGGTGGCGCAGCCGCTCCTGCTCATGGGCGCCATCCATTGCGTCCAGTACATTAACGGATCGTTCCTTTCGGCGCGCGGCAAGCCAGAGCTGATCCTCGTCACCGGCGTAGTAAAAAGCGCGCTGCAGATTGCGGCACTGCTGTTGGTGCCGGGCGGGAATGTGCAGACGCTTACGTTGACGTTCGTAATGGCGACAGTTCTTGCCTCACCCCTGTCGTTCTACGTTCTGTCACGCGAACTCGGGATCTCCATGGGGCAGATCGCCAGCCTGCTGGCGCGACCGGCAGCAATGTCGGCGGCGTGTTTCGCGGCGGTCCACTTTGCCCGGCCCGCCGTAGAGGAATTGTCTCTGCCCGCGCTGTTCCAGGGGGGGGTGCTGGGTACGCTGTTCACCGGGCTCTATCTGGTACTGCTGGTCATTTTCGACCGTCACAAGGCGATGGGATATGCGGATTTCGTACTGCAAATGGCGCAGCGTAAAATCCGGTATCGGTGAATTAAAGCGCTTCGATCCGCTCGGGCGTCAGCCTTCCGCGCATCACGTCGAACAGGCCCAGCCAATTGCCGCGAGCGCGGCCCATGCGGTCAACCCACGGTTCGGGGCGCAACGAGCGGACGTGGTTGGCGATTACGTTGCGCAGCAAAATGCGTGCAGCAAAGCGCGTGCCCATGGTGCCCTTGCGGTTGAGGTAGATCGGATTGACCACCTGCGAATAGCCGAGCCGCACGCCTGAAGTTCGCGCTCCTTTCACGCCAAGGTGAACCCCGGCGAAAGCATTTGTCTTAACTATCCTGCCCCGCAGTCCGACCTGCGCGGCGAAGTCGATGTCTTCCTGCCAGCCATAGAGTTTCAGGCGCTCGTCAAACCAGATCCCGCGCGTGGCCGATGCGCGATAGGCCATGTTGCAGCCATAGAGCCCCTCCAGTGAGCCCAGCACGTCAAACCGGGGGATGTGTGCCGCGTCATATTCCGCGACCAACTTGGCGGCATCGTCAACCTCTATTCCGGCGGTGTTGATACCGTCATCGATCAGGTGGCCATTCGCCCCCGCCACTTCCGGATGCGCCTGGAAAAACCGTGCGATCTGCTCAATGCAGAAGCGGGATGGGACATAGTCGTCATCGAAGAAGGCAATGACGTCGGCATCGCCATCCAGGTGGCGCAGGGCAGTGTTTCGCTGGGCGGGGAGCCCCTTGGGGCCCATCAGGGCCTCTACTCCCGCCCGTTCCCGCGTGCCTTCAGGCAAGTCGGCCAGTGAAACGACGGAAAGGATGATCCGGGAGGGAGCAAGGGTCTGGCTACCGATGCATTCCAGCCACTTGGCCAGACTGTCGGGCCGCCCCGTGCTTGCAAGGATAACTGCCACACGTGGGAGATCGTCAGACACACTCATGCTTCGTTCCCGGAGTATCCAGCAATGGTGCCCTGTGCGCGTCCGGAATTCTGCCGCGCCGCAGCATTTTCGAATTGAGAAAGCCGAGCATTTCAAGCCTCACGCAGGCGCTGGAACAAATAGAACACCAAAATTTGTGCAGCGCAATATGCTTTGAAGCTAGCCTCCAGATTCCGGAATCTCCACCCTTCGGCGGCGCTTTCCGGCTGTTTTGGCTACGATAAATTGTAATGTTTCATTTTCCGCACATTGTTCAAATCATTGGTGAACGCCCAACATAGGGGCAAATTGGCCACATACGAAGCAGTCGACTCGCGACCTACCGCGCTTTGGACGCGTTCCGTCGAAAGGCATGTCATTTTTTGCTGCATTGCAGTATATCTCGGAGTCGCAGTCCTCCAACCAAGGCTTGGCCTTCGGGCATTATGGTACGAGTGATCCGCAGAGAAGTTCCCAAGAGGCCCCGTTTGGGGGGTATGGCGGCTATCACCCTGCTTTTGGCGGGTGCGGCGGTCGTCATCCTGGGCGCTGCCGGCGCCCCCGGCCCGACGCTCTCATCGACGCTGGGCGTGCCTTTCTCAGCACCTTTCACGCCCCGCACACCTGCACGGCTTGGCTACGTCAGAGTGCCCTTGCCCGAACCGTTGGTCTTCGCCCCAATCGGTGTAGAGCAGGCGCGCAGGCTGAATTCGGAAATTCCATTTGCGACCTCGGTCGGGGCGGCGGCAAAGCCATTTGCCTTCGCTGGCGGCACCGAAAGCCGGGAGCGCGCGACTGACTGCCTGGCAAGCGCGATGTGGTACGAAGCAGGAGATGATCCACGCGGCCAGCGCGCGGTGGGGCAGGTGGTGCTCAACCGCGTCAGGCATCCGGCTTTCCCCGCCAGCATCTGCGGGGTCGTGTTCCAGGGATCGGAGCGCAAGACCGGCTGCCAGTTCACGTTTACTTGCGACGGCGCAATGCAGCGCATTCCCTCTGAGTCAGCCCTGGCCCGTGCGCGCAAGGAGGCGCGGGCGATGCTGAATGGACGTGTCGACACGGAGGTGGGGCTAGCTACCCATTACCACACTGACTGGGTTCACCCGGTCTGGAGCGGTGCAATGGACAAGCTGGCCAAGGTCGACACGCACCTTTTCTTCCGCTGGCGCGGCAAGTGGGGCGGGGCGGGGGCGATGGCGAAAGGCTATGGCGGAATTGAACCAGACGTTCCTGCGCTCGCCAGCCTCTCGTCCGTTCATCGCGCCGGATCGTCGGGGCCCGTCACGATTTCTCCGGATTTCGCGGCTGTTGCGGAACCGTTTGCGGCCGCTTTCCCCGAGCCCGTGAAGGTTGCCCTTGCCTCGGCTCCGGCTGTGAAACCATCAAACCAGTTCGCGTTGTCGGTCGCCCCAGGCGGAAGCGCCGCTGCTCCTGCCCTCGCGGCGCTGGACATGTGCGGCGACAAGTCATTCTGCAAGGTCGTGGGCAGCTTGCCCACGTCTTCTGCCCCCGCTTTCCTCTATGTGCGCGACCGCCGGACGGGCGTCGAGAAGACATATTGGGATTGCGGCGCCTTTCCCCGCAAGGATGCCGCCCAATGCCTGTCACCCGGCAACCGCTGGCTGGCGTTCGAAGGCAATTTGCAGTCAGGAGGCGCATGACAGCCCGCGCCGACGGCTCTTCCACCCCACTGGAGACCATCACATGACCAAGATCACGCCGGTTGTTCTTTCCGGAGGCTCCGGCACGCGGCTCTGGCCACTCTCTACGCCGACACGGCCAAAGCAGTTCCTCGCGCTCACCGGCGCGCTGACGATGTTCCAGCTTACCGTCATGCGGACCAGCAATAGGCTGTTGTTCGAGGCGCCGATCATTGTCGCCAGCGCGGCCCATGCGGACCTCATCCTCAACCAGCTTGCCGAAATCGGGGTGGTGGACGCGACGCTGGTCCTTGAACCCTGCGCGCGCAACACCGCCCCAGCAATCGCCCTTGCCGCACTTGCCGCGCGAGAGCCCGAAAGTCTGCTGCTCGTCATGCCGAGCGATCATGCCATCCTTGATCTAGATGCATTCCACCAAGCCACCACGGTCGCCCAGCAACTGGCGCAGGATGACTGGCTGGTCACTTTCGGCATCGAACCCACGGGTCCGGAAACCGGCTATGGCTATATCGCCTCAGGCCAGCCGCTGAAGCACGGCGGAATGTGCGTGTCGCGCTTTGTCGAAAAGCCCGCGCGCGATGCGGCAGAGGCGATGCTGGCCAAGGGCGGCCACTATTGGAACGGGGGCATCTTCCTTTTCCGAGCAGGCAATTTCCTCGACGAGATGCAGATGCATGCTCCGGAAATGCTGGAGGCAGTCTTGCTGTCGATGGACACGGCCGAGCGCGACGGTCCGTTGCTGCATCCGGACGCGACTGCCTTCGCGTCGTCACCGTCAGACAGCATCGACTATGCGGTTATGGAGAAGGCCACCCGCGTCGCTACGGTGCCGGTCGATATGGGCTGGTCCGACGTCGGAAGCTGGGATGCCCTGCGCGACATTGGCGAGGCCGACACCAGCGGCAACGTCCTTTCGGGCAACGTCCGCCATCTGGACGCCCAGCGGACGCTCATCCGCAGCGACGGCATCCGCATCTCAGCCATCGGGGTTGAGGATCTTATCATCGTGGCTGCAGGCAATGAGGTGCTGATTGTCCCGCGTGGGCAGAGCCAGAAGGTGAAATCCTTCGCCTGACGGCTCAAGCGTAGCCCTCGAACATCACCCTGCCGCCCCTGCGCCGTACCCATCCGGCGTGGGGGCACGGCAGGTGCGCGGGGATGAGCAGGGCCTCATGCTGGATCGCCACCTCCACCAGCCGCCGCCGGGTTTCGACGGCCATGGGGGTATCGTCGCAATCGCCGAACTGGATCGTTGGGTCCGTCAGTTGCAGCGGATGATGGAAGGCATCGCCGGTGAAGATCGCCTCCTGCTCCAGCGATGACAGGCGCATGACCGAATGGCCGAGCGTGTGGCCATGTGCCGGCTCGATATAGAGCCCGGCGAACAGGCGGTGATGATCGGGCAGGAGGTCGGCCAGCCCCGCTTCTACTACCGGCAGGATGGAACGTTCAAAGACACCATCGTTCCAGGCCCAAGCCTGATAGCCCGCCCGGTTCGGATCCCACCGCTCGAACTCGCGGCGGGCGAACAGGTAACGCGCGTTGGGGAAAGTCGGCACCCAGCGCCCATCGCGGAGCTGCGTGTTCCAGCCGCAATGGTCGTGGTGCATGTGGGTGCAGAAGACATAGTCGACGTCCTCAGGCCGTGTGCCGCTCGCCTCAAACCGTTCGATGAAGGGCGTATCAAGCATGTCGAACATCGGCATGGGGTGCGGGCGACCATTGCCGTTGCAGGGATCGACGACAATCACCTTGCCTTCGAACTGCAACACCCAGCTCTGGAAATTGAGGCCCCAGGTATCGCCTTCCGTCATGAAATGCGGCGCGAGCCAGTGGCGGTTGGACTCGATCAGTTCCGTGTCCGTGCTGAGCCAGGCGATGGGTCGCTCAAGCAGTTGCATCTCCAGCACTGGACGGATTTCGGCATCGCCAACGGTGATGAGCGTCATCGTCAGGCCACCGGAGCGTAAGGCTTGGGGCTCCACTGTCGCGGGTCGGCCTCATCGTGTCGAGAGACGCCCTCGGCCGTGTCCGCCAGCAGATCCTGCCAACGCTCGGCTATGACCTCAGGCGTCATTGCCGTGTCGGTGAAGCCGGGGGTGCGTGCCAGATAGAAGCGGCAGACATGACCGCCGATCGATTCAATGCACTCGCCGGTAAAGGGTACGTTTTCATGGGCGAGGAACGCAACCGTGGGGGAGACGAGTTCCGGCGGCATCGCATCTTTCTGGGCGATATGCACCGAATCCTCCGCCTGCGCGGCATAGACCATGCGGGTGATGGCACCGGGCGTCAGGGTGTTGGCCTTGATCCCATGCTCCGCGCCCTCTGACGCCAGCACCCGGGTGAAGGAATAGACGCCGCCTTTTGCCGCCGCATAGGCCGACTGCCACGCCAGCCCGGTCATGGAACCGGAGGCGACATTGACGATCCGCCCATAGCCCCGCGCCTTCATGTGCGGCCACGCGGCGCGGCAGGTGTGAACTGTGCCCATCAGGTTGATGTCGATGGTCTGGCGGAAGTCGGCCGGGGTCATCTCTTCAAACGAGACGACGCGGCAGACGCCGGCGTTGTTGACGATGATATCGACCGATCCGAAGGCATCGAGCGCGGTCTGGACGATGGCCGCGCCGCCCTCTTCGGTCGCGACGGAATTTGTGTCTGCCACAGCCTTGCCGCCCAAGGCGCGTATTTCCTCAGCCACAGCCTCGGCGGAAGCGACGCCGGGATAGCCCAGCGCGGCAGGCAGCTCGCCGATATCGTTCACCACCACGTTGGCGCCGCGCGCCGCCAGCAGCAGAGCATGGCAGCGGCCAAGGCTGGGATTTCCGCCTGCGCCTGTAACGATTGCTGTCCGTCCGTCGAAGCGTAGTTCCTGCATCCTTACCTCCCTGAGAAGCGTTCTGCCGCTCCTTCAAAATACCGGCGCGGATTTTCCACGAACATCCTGTCGAGGTCTGCTTGGCCTACGCCCGCTTCCAGCAGTGCCGGTATGACATCATTGTGGATGTGCAGGTAGTTATGGTTGGGCATCGCTGCGTGATAGTCATCGGTGTGCGGGAAGAAGTCCGACCACGCGCAGCAGTCATGCGACAGCGTGAGTTGCCCGGCGTAACCGCGCTTCACCATCTCCGCGATCGTCCGCACCCGGTCTTCCATAGTGATGGTGAACTCCACGCCGAAGCGGTCCATGCCCAGCAGTGACCCCTTGTCGGCCAGCCTCATCAGATAGTCGATGTCTGTGCTGTCGCCGCAATGGCCGATCACGACATCGCGCAGGTCCACGCCCTCTTCGCCCAGCACGCGCTGGACGATCAGCCCCGCCTCTATCTGCGGGGCAGTGTGGACCGTGATAGGCACGCCGGTTTGTATGTGAGCCATGGCAATAGCCCGCATGATGCGTTCCACGCCGGGGGTGAGGCCCGGCATGTCGATGGCGCATTTCAGCATCCCGGCCTTGATGCCCGTCCCAGCGATTCCTTGCGTGATATCGCGCACGAAATGTCCGACCAGCGGCTCCTCGGGGGCATCCCTCAGCAGGCCGGGGCCATAGAACTGGAAGGGCGCGGGTACGTCGTTGAAGGTGTAGGCGCCGGTCGACACGATGATGTTGAGGTCGGTCATCGCCGAAACCTTCTGCAGACTCGGCATGTGGCGGCCAAGCCCCAGCACGGTCAGGTCGATGATCGTGTCGATGCCGGTGGCCTTCAACTCATTGAGCCGGGCGGCCGCATTCAGGATCGTGGCATCCTCAAAGAAATCGGGGCGGTAGTTGTAGGTATATTCCATATCCATGAGGAAGACGTGCTCATGGATCAGCACCCGCCCCAGGCTGGAACTGTCGATGGGGCCGCGTGCTGTCTGGATCGTAGCCATATGCCGCCCTTCAGATTTCGATGCAGATCTTGCCGAAGTGCCCGCCCGCCTGAAGGTGCCGGAAGGCGTCGCCCAGCCGCTCGAGCGGAAAACTGCTGTCGATCACCGGCTTGATTCCGTGCGCTTCGATAGCCCGGACCATGTCGATCTGATCGCGCCGACTGCCGACCGTGACTGCCTGGAGGCCCAGCCGCTTCGCCTGCACGATTGCAAAGGGCATCGTATCGACCTGGAACCCGCCTACTGCGCCGATGATAGCAACATGCGCCCCGGTCCGCGCTGCAACGAAGGACTGGCCGATCGTGTTCGGCCCACCAACCTCGACAATGTGATCCACGCCAAGCCCGCCGGTGAGGGCAAGCACTTCCTCGCCCCATTTCTCGTTGGTGCGATAGTTCACCACATGGTCCGCACCCAGCGCCTTCAGCCGCTCCAGCTTTTCGGCGCTGGAACTGGTGGCGATCACTGTCGCTCCAGCCGCCTTGGCGAACTGCAGGGCGAACAGCGACACGCCGCCCGTGCCCTGCACCAGAACAGTCGCGCCGGGCTTTACCTGGCCGTCCGTCACCAATGCTCGCCATGCAGTGACGCCGGCGCAGGTGAGCGTCGCCGCTTCTGCATGTGAAAGCCCCTTGGGCGCTCGCGTAAAGTGCGTGGCGGGCCGCGTCACTTCCTCGCAGGCAAAGCCATCTGCCGGGCCACCGGGGCTGTTGTTGAGCTCGGCCCGCTCCATATGGCCGTCGAGCCACTTCGGGTGGAAGGTGCTGACCACGGCATCGCCGGGCGCAAACCCGGTCACACTTTCGCCAACCTCAACCACTTCGCCTGCGCCATCGGAAAGCGGGATCAGCCCGTCGGCAACCGGGAAGAAGCCGTTCACCACCAGCCCGTCGCGGAAATTCAGCGAGGCGGCGCGGACCCCCACCTTGATCTCACCGGGGCCGGGCGAGGGCGCTTCACCATCTCCCGGCAGGAGATTGTCGAGGCTCGCCGGCTGGCGGAGTTGCATCGCTTTTGGCATCGTTCTTCCCAAGCTGTTTCGCACTTCTGTGCCGCAACTCACATGGTACCGGCTTGACCAAATCGGACAATCAGAAGTCGTAGACCAGGCTCACGCTTGTGTAGGTATCGGTATCTTCCTTGCCCGCAGGGGGATTGGTTTCCGTGTCAAAGGTGAACTGGATGCGACCCGAAAGCCTGCCGTAGAGGTTGTTGGTCAGGGTCGATTGCGAGCGATAACTCTGGTTGTCCTCGTCAAGCACCGCGCCAAGGTACTGGCGGAAGTTCAGGGTGTCGGTGATGTCCCACTTCACGTCGGTTGCGGCAAAGACGCCGAGCAGGTTGTCATCGGTGCCGTCGCTGAAATCGGTCTGGCGCAGGGCCGGACCGGCATAGACCTCCCAGTCGAAATCGTCCGTATCGTAGAACTGGTAACCACCGCCCGCCGCTTCCGTGAAACGGTTCGAGATTCCCTGGAATCGGTCACGCTCATAGCTGGCCATGCCGAACAGGAACCACGGTGACTTCTTGAAATCATAGCGCGCGCGGTATGATCCAAGAAAGCGTTCCTCGGTCCGGTTTCCAGAAACTTCCCGCAGGTCGAGGTCGGCCTGCACGCGGTGTTCCCAACGCGGCCCCTCGCGTTTCATGTCGAGACCGGCGGAGAAGTTCCATTCGTCGGTGTTGCCGGTCGAGACATTGCCGCCCAGCGATCCCTCCCCCCGCCATCCCGTAGTGAAGCTTGACTTGGCGACGCTAGCCTCTTCGTCCTTCTCGATCTTGTCGATCAGATCGTCGATGGCCTTGCGGTCACCCGGGTAGGTGCGCTTTGCCACGTTTTCCAGCGTGTCGCGCTCCTGCGGGTTCGCCTCGCGCAGCATCTGCTCCAGCCCGGGAGGCAAGGGTTCCGCCGCAGCGGGCAACGCCCACAAGAGCGCCAACACCGCAAACAATGTGGAAGGTCGGATCATTGGTTTTTCGCCCTCCTTCAGAGCCGTCAGAATCGCATCGCGCCTGTGACCCGGGAAAACGTCTGGCGATCGTGCATCGCCCGCATTGCCCTTTTCTCTCAACGACATTGTCAATGAGCGATGCAATTCTGTCTGGCAAGGCAGGGCATTTACTGCGATGTGTATTACAACGAAGGGTTGCCGGTTGATCAACAATCAAGCTGTTCGGGACAACACCATGAAGACGATACTCGAATACGTTCGCACGACGTTGGTCGGCGGTGCTGTTTTCGTATTGCCGCTGATGTTTGCGGTCTTCATCGTCACCAGGACGATGGAATTGCTGAGGCCGCTCGCACAGCCACTTATCGCCCACCTTGGGATCAAGACCATTGCCGGATTGGCGGCCACCACCTTCATCATCATCGCCAGCCTTGTCCTTGCCGCATTCCTGTTCGGAATGTTCGCGCGCACGTTGATCGGCCAGTCGCTGCTTAAATGGATGCAGGCAGGGATTATCAGCGCGTTGCCCCGCTTCAACCTGATGCAGGGGATGGCCCGGCGTCTTGACCAGGATCAGGGCAAGGACGTTCCGGTCGTGCTGGTGCGGACCGACGCCGGCTGGGGCATCGCGCTGGAACTTGAAGAGCAGCATGGCGACTGGTGCACTGTGTACGTTCCCGGCTCACCGCAGTGGACGTCGGGATCGGTGTCATTCGCACATATCGACGATGTCCGTCGGATCGACTTCCCGCTTGGCCGCTCTCTGTTGTTGATGAGAACTTGCGGGGTAGGGTCGAAGGACGTGTGCGATTTGTTGGCAGAGCTTCGGGGTCGCGGCGCCGTGTGAAATCAGGAAGCGGAGACTGGGATGCAGCAGATCGGACACTGGCTTGCCTTCACACCCACCTGGATAACGGGCATATTTCTTTTCGCGACGATGCTGCTTGCGGCATACGCCGGCACACGGCTGCGCGCCCACAGGAAGGAATACCTCGAAAGCCTGGGCGATGATGGAAGCGGCCCGGAAGGCTACGTTGTCTCTGGCGTGCTCGGCCTTTTGGCCTTGCTGCTTGGCTTTACCTTCTCGATCGCCGTCGATCGTTTCGATGCCCGCCGGGTGATGGTGCTGGAAGAAGCCAACGCGATCGGCACTGCCTACCTGCGCTCGCAATTACTGGGCGAACCGCACCGCAGCCGCATGTCGGGCATCTTGAAGGACTATACCGAAAACCGCGTGGTGCTTGCCGAGTCAAAGCCGGATGATGAAAACCGGATCGCCTTGATCAAGAAGAACGACGCGCTGCTTGTCGACCTTTGGTCAGCCACGGCGGCTTCGTTCGATTCGATCAGGGATATCGATTTCTCAAGCGCGCTGGTGGAATCGGTGAACACCGTGATCGACGATGACTCCGCCCGCAAGGCGGCGCGCCTCGCCCATGTGCCGCTGGGCGTGTTCGTGGCGTTATATTTCTATATCCTGATCAGTGCCTGCATGCTCGGCTATGTATTGGGCGAATCCGGCCCGCGGCGAAGAATGGGAGCGAGCGTTTTCATCCTGTTGCTGGCCATGTCGATGGTGCTGATCATCGACATCGACAAGCCGACGACCGGCTGGGTCAGGGAATCGCAACTGCCGATGATACTGCTGCGAAACAGCATCAGGGCCCAACCGCCGGGCTCTTACGACAGGTGGAGGAGCGGTGCGGAACACGGCGCTTCGCAGCAAGAGCCAGCGGCGGCGCCATAGTCGGCAACGAACGCGTGTCTCAGGGTATTTGCCGGACAATCTCGGGACTAATCCCGATGGGCAAGCTGTGAAATTCCTTCAACTTAGCGTCGTGGCGCCTTCCGTTTGCGTCACCGGCCTAAGTTGGAGTGTCTTGATGGCAAGGATGTTCGGCAGGATCAGGTGCTTCAAGGCGACGCTTGCGCTTCTGGCGCTGCTTCTGGGCCCCAGTGCCTATGCCCAGTCCGAAGATGCGGAACTGGCCAAGAAACTGACCAATCCGGTCTCCGACCTGATCTCGGTGCCGTTCCAGAACAATTACGACTGCTGCTTTGGCGAGGAAGACGCCCAGCGCTACACGCTTAACTTCCAGCCCGTCGTGCCCGTTGGCTTGAACAAGGACTTGAATGTCATAGTCCGCACGATCGTTCCGTTCATCAGTCAGGGGGAAACCGTGGCCGGGCAGGGCGGCGTAACCGGGTTCGGCGACATCACGCAAAGCTTTTTCCTGGCCTCGAAGGAACCCAAGAACGGCCTGATAATTGGCGTTGGCCCTGCATTCCTTTGGCCCATCGGCAAGGCGCGGCTGGGCACCGAGAAATTTGGCGCAGGCCCTACTGCCATCGTGATGAAGCAGACTGGCGGCACCGCCGTCGGAATGCTGGCGAACCACATCTGGTCCTACGCCGGAAAGTCCAGCCGGGAAGACGTCAGCAATACCTTCCTACAGCCGTTCATTTCCCATACCTTCCCCGATACGACCGGCCTCACCCTCAATACCGAGACGTCGTACGACTGGGAGCACAAGCAGTGGACGGTGCCCGTAAATTTCACGGTCAGTCACATGGTGAAGGTCGGGCAGCAGCGTATCAGCCTGCAGATGGGCGCGCGCTATTACTTGGAATCGCCGCGCCAAGGGGCAGAGTGGGGCACGCGCTTCGCGCTTGTCTTCCTGTTCCCGAAATAAAACTTCCTGTTCCCGAAATGAAAACGCCTTCAGGTTGAACGACATGAACACCTCCACAGCTACACCCGATCAGGTAACCGAAGCCCCAGCCGGAATGAGCTGGGTCGAGGGCGGCCGCTTCCGGCAAGGATCAGACAGCCACTATCCTGAAGAAGCGCCCAGCCAGCTTGTCGAGGTGGACAGCTTCTGGATTGACGAGCACCCCGTCACCAACCGCCAGTTCGCCGAATTCGTTGAGGCCACCGGCCATGTCACGCTGGCCGAGGAAGTCCCCAATGCGGAGGACTATCCCGGTGCCCTGCCCGAGATGCTGCGCGCTGCCTCCCTTGTCTTTATCCGGCCCGACCGGCCGGTCGATATCCGCAACATGTACAACTGGTGGCAGTTCGTCTTCGACGCGGACTGGCGCCAACCGCTTGGCCCCGGCAGTTCTGTCGAAGGGCTAGAGGATCATCCGGTGGTCCATGTCGCTTACCGTGATGCAGAGGCCTATGCCCGCTGGGCAGGCAAGGAACTGCCTACAGAGGCAGAGTTCGAATTTGCCGCAAAGGGCGGGTTGGAGGATGCCGAGTTCGCCTGGGGCGATGAACTGGTGCCCGAGGGCCAGTACATGGCCAATTTCTGGCAGGGCTCGTTCCCGCACGAAAACCTGATGGGCGATGGCTTTGAGCGGACTTCGCCGGTTCGGACCTATCCGGCCAACGGCTATGGCATCTACGACATGATCGGCAATGTCTGGGAATGGACGACCGACTGGTACGGTCTGCGCGATGGTACTGCAAAGGAAGAAGGCAAGTCCTGCTGCGTCCCCCGCAACCCGCGCGGCGGCGCAGAAAACGCAAGCTATGACCCCGCCCAGCCGGAGATACTCATCCCACGGAAGGTGCTGAAGGGTGGATCGCACCTGTGCGCCTACAACTACTGCCGCCGTTACCGCCCGGCGGCACGGCACGCACAGCCGATCGATTCATCCACATCGCATATCGGGTTCCGCTGCGTCGTAAGACCGGGAGCCACTTCCGGCTAAAAAGAAGGGAGCGCGCGCCATGCGCAAGGACGAGCCGACCCGCTTTGCAATGTCCGTGACCTGGCTGGCACTGGCCCTTAGTGCGGTGCTGCTGCTGTGGGGGATCGTCCGCTACGGGCTGGACCCTTCAGTCAATTCCACGTTCTGGCATGACATTGGCGCGCGGTTCGGCGGGCCCATGACGTTCCGCTTTTTCCTGCAACCCATCATGGCCCTGATCGCCGCACTGCCGGACGGCATCAACGACGCGAAACAAGGCCGGTCAGGATTTTTCTGGGCGGCGTGGGGCAATCCCGAAGCCAAGACAGGCAGGTTGCGCGAAGGGCTGATCTCGGTCGCGCGCATCATCCTGCTGGGGATCAGCATGGACGTCATCTACCAGTTGAGGGTGTTCGACCGCTTCTACCCGGTTGAGGCGCTGGTCATGGCGATGCTCCTGGCCGTAATTCCCTACTTTCTGTTTCGCGGCATAATCGAACGCGTTGCCCGCTTCTGGCTGGCGCGGAAGGGGCAATAGATCCCGTAACACGTCCCAGGACTTTACGTGGAGGGCCGATCACGATGCTGATGATCCTGAAACTGCTGCTGATGGGAAGCGTGTTCCTTGTCGTCTTTGCCCTCGCGTTGCGGGCAAGCCGTACCGATGCGCTCTACATGTTCACCCACCCCGGTGCGGCTCTTCGCGCCTTCACCGCGATGTATGTCGTCGTGCCGGTCGTGGCCGTATTGATAGCACTGGCGTTTGACATCCCGCCGCCCGTGAAGGTCGCGCTGGTGGCGATGGCCCTGTCACCGATGCCGCCGATCTTGCCCGGCAAGCAGATGAAGGCGGGCGGCCATTTCGACTATGCGACCGGGCTTCTGTTCGGCTCGGCGGTCATGTCGATCGTTGCTGCGCCGCTGGGCTTATGGCTGATTGACCCATTGGTACCCGCCGACATCAGCTTGCAGCCAATGAAAATCCTGCCTCCCATCCTCATGACCATCGGCCTGCCACTACTGCTTGGCCTCACCGGACGCAGGCTGTTGGGAGATGCCCGCGCCGATGCATGGTCCGGGCCCATTTCCCGGGTCGGCAACATGGTCCTTATGGTGGCGGTGATAGTC
>JBEVKC010000134.1:0-26608 GCA_040509895.1 Novosphingobium sp.
ACTCTTCAAGGTGCTTTTCGGCCTGCTGATCAGCAATGTAGAAACCGCCAACGTTCGAGCGGTCCGCCGGAATTTCCGTGCCCTTCATCCAACCGCCGTTGGCATATGCATAGAAATCGTCGCCGGGCTTGACCGCCTTGTCCATCATCGCCGGGTCAATGCCGAGCGCGGTCCCCTGCCCCGCCACGACGGCCTTTTCCCCGCCGCTGCAAGCGACAGGGCCAAGCGTCGCTGCTGCGACGCCCAACATAAGGGCGGCGAGCAATTTATGCCGATTCATGTACGTGGAATCTCCTTTTACGGTGCGGGCGTTCGCCTCCACACCAGTTTCAGGAGAAACCACCTAACGTTGGAAAGATTAACCGCCAACAACGTTCGACGGGCGCCATACGACGCCCGTCGAATTTATGTCAGGCAAGACGGCCGAATGCCGCCGCACCGGCATAGACTGCCGAATCGCCCAGTTCTTCCTCGATGCGGATGAGCTGGTTGTACTTCGCAAGCCGGTCCGAACGCGCAAGGCTGCCGGTCTTGATCTGGCCGCAGTTGGTTGCAACGGCGAGGTCGGCGATGGTCGCGTCCTCAGTCTCACCAGAACGGTGCGACATTACAGCGGTATAGCCGTTGCGCTGTGCGATGGAGACAGCTTCCAGCGTCTCGGTCAGCGTGCCGATCTGGTTGACCTTCACCAGCAGCGAATTGGCGAGGCCCTTGCCGATGCCCATGGTCAGGCGCTTGGGGTTGGTTACGAACAGGTCGTCGCCAACCAGCTGCACCTTGTTGCCGACCTTGGCGGTGAGCGCGGCCCAGCCTTCGAAATCGTCTTCGCCCATACCGTCCTCGATCGAGCGGATCGGATAGGCATTGCACAGTTCGGCAAGGTAATCGGCCATGGCATCAGGCGTCAGCGAAAGGCCTTCGCCGCTGATCTCGTACTTGCCGTTCTTGAAGAACTCGGTCGAAGCGCAGTCGAGCGCCAGGACCATGTCAGTGCCGGGCTTGAAACCGGCCTTCTCGATCGATGCCATGACGAAATCGAGCGCGTCGCGCGTGCTGGCAAGGTTGGGAGCGAAGCCGCCCTCATCGCCAACGGAGGTGGAAAGACCCTTGTCATGCAAGCTCTTCTTCAGGGTGTGGAACACTTCCGCGCCCCAGCGGGCAGCCTCTGCCAGCGTCGGCGCACCAACGGGCATGATCATGAATTCCTGGAAGTCGATGGGGTTGTCGGCATGCTCGCCGCCGTTGATGATGTTCATCATCGGCACCGGCAGGACATGTGCAGAAACGCCGCCGATATAGGAATAAAGCGGCAGGCCGCGCGCATTGGCTGCAGCCTTCGCGATGGCAAGGCTGGTGCCCAGAATGGCGTTGGCGCCCAGCCGGCTTTTGTTCTCCGTGCCGTCCAGCTCGATCATCGCAAGGTCGAGATCACGCTGATCTTCGGCGTCAAAGCCCAGAAGGGCTTCGGCGATCTCGCCATTGACCGCATCCACGGCCTTCAGCACGCCCTTGCCAAGATAGCGTGACTTGTCATCGTCGCGCAGTTCCACCGCCTCATGCGCGCCAGTAGAAGCTCCCGAAGGCACGGCGGCGCGGCCGAAGCTGCCGTCTTCCAGCAGCACATCAACCTCAACGGTCGGGTTACCGCGGCTGTCGAGAATTTCGCGGCCGTGGATGTCGATGATCGCGGTCATGGGCTTTTATCTCCTGCGAGGAACGGCCGGGCTTGGCTTTCCGCGCTCCCTTAGCAGGGGAACCTTGGCATACAACCCGCGTTGCACCATTATCATAACGCTTGGGCGACAAGTGATTGTCCGCTCGGGCGATTCGTTGCCTCCCGGCACCAAGGATAGTTATCATGCCAAACACGACTTCTTCCGAACCGACCGACGCCACGACCAAGGCCGCTGCAACAAACGGCGGCGATGCGGCAAAGGCCCGATTTTCCAAGGCGATCGAAGAGGCGAAAGCCGGTGCGTTCGCACTGAAGGACGAAGCGCAGGGCAAGGCCGACGTGTATCGTGAGCAGTTCAGCGCCAAGAGCAGCGAATGGCTTGAAGAAGCCAAGGTTCGCGGTGACGAAGCCAAGGTCAAGGCGACTGAACTGGCGAATGAGGGCAAAGCTCGCACGAGCGAGGCGATTTCAAGCCTGGGCAAGATCGTCGAGGAAAATGCTCCCACAATCGACGAGAAGCTGGGCGTGAAATACGGCGATTATGCGCGCACCTATGGCAAGCAGATGCAGGATGCAGCGGCGAAGCTGGATGCCAAGGAATTTACCGAACTGGGCGAGGACGCCAAGGAATTCGTGCGCAAGAGCCCGGGCGTTGCCCTTGGCATCGCGGCAACGGCAGGTTTCCTGCTCGCACGCATATTCCGCAGAAGTAATTGACAAAATTCGCAGCGGCCCGCCTAGCTGCGCGCGATGAAGGACGACATTTCCAACCCGGCGTCGGTTGACCCCGCAACGCGCTCGCTTGCCGATGACGTGCGTGAACTGGCCGATGCCGGGAAGGGTTTGGCCCAGGCCGAACTCGCCTATCAAAGGGCGCGTGCATCCTTCGCCGGCAAGAGCGTGCGCAGCATCGCGATCCTCGCGGTGCTGGTGCTCATCCTGCTGTTCTGCGCGCTGCTGGCTTTGACGCTCGGACTGATACTATCGCTGGCCCCTTTGCTCACACCGGTTGGTGCGACTGCTGCAGTGGTCGCTGCTTTTGCCATTTCTGCCGTGCTTGGCGCCATGTTGGCCGTGAGCCACTGGCGGCGGCTAAACGCGGTAATTCGGGAACCGGGAGCCGACGATGCCTGATCCGCGGACCATTGAGGGCCTACGTTCCGCTCGTAATGGCGCAAGAGCACTTTTCGATGCGCGCCTTGAGCAGGTGAAGTCCGATTTCAGTGCGCGCAGCATCGGTTCGCGGATCACCGGCAAGCTGCAGGAAGACGCCAAGTCAACGGCTGTCTATGCACTCGACGTCGCCCAAGACAACAAGGGCATCATTGCGGGAACCTTGGCTGCCGTTGTGCTTTGGCTCTTTCGCAACCCAATTATCGAATTGATTGAACGGCATTTCGGCGATGACGAACAGCCGGAACCGCACGCAGACAACCTTGAGGAAGCAGCAAATGGATAAGCCGGTCAGCCAGCCCGCAGCCAACGACACGTCGAACGATCAGGAAAGCATCGGCGATCTGTTTCGCAAGCATCCCGCGGCTTTCATCGCCGGCGGTGTTGCGCTGGGTATCATCGCTGGCGCGCTACTCCCGCGTGGAACTGGCCGCCGTCTTGCGAAGGGCGCTGTGGTCCTCGCAACGACCGCCGGAGAAGCCGGACTTGCCCTCAGCCGAAATGCGCGTGACAAGGCCGAGGATCTGGGCCGCGAAGGGCGAGATGCGCTGGAACGCAATGCAGGCGCTGCCCAGCGCCGCGCGGCAGAGCTGGCGGACAATGCCCGGACGACAGGGGCGAAGCTGGTTGATCAGGTTGTGGAACTTGCCTCCAAGGTCAGGTCGTAACGCTTGCATTTCGCAGTTGCAAAAAGCTATCTAGGTGACCTCTTCCTCTCCCCGGAAATAGGCACATATGCAGAAACTTCACCTCGTCATGGGCGGTCGCGTAACTGATCCTCAGGGCCTAAAATTCGTTAACCTCGACGCGCTCGATCTCGTCGGCGTGTACCCGGATTATGCCTCTGCAGAAGAGGCGTGGCGGGCAAGTGCCCAGCGGACTGTGGACGATGCCGAAATGAAATACGTCATCGTTCACCTGCACCGCCTGCTCGAACCTGAACTGCCCGACGCCTAGACTACCAGGGCATCGCGCAACCGGCTACGAAGGGCGTCGTCGGCGCCCAGCACCTCGGCCAGATAGGCGTCGATGGAGCCATGACGTTCGGCGATCATGTCGAAGGCCGATTCCAGGTATTCGGCCTCGACACCCATGAGCACGCGCATGACATCCTCGTCCGCCTGGCCGGTGATGTCCTTTATGGTTCGCGCACCGGCTGCAATGCGCGCCTCTACGTCGCCCGCCGTGTTGGTGAGCAGATAGTCGGCGATAATATCGTCGCGGTGCACACCGACAGCCAGTTGGACCATCGCAACTGCAATACCTGTGCGGTCTTTGCCCGCCATGCAGTTCACCAGGCTCGGGCCCCTGCCCTTCGCCAGTTCGGCGAGCATCTTGCCCATCATTGCGGTCAATCCGGGCCGGAACGCTATGTGCCCGTAGTTGCGGCGCATGCCCTCACGCGTTGAGGCCGCGTCGCGCTGACGGGGGGCGGCTGCCGCCGCCTGGATATGCGGAGCGTTGTGCGCCGCCTTGTGGATGTTCTCATCCTCGGCAAAATGGATGATCGCGGCAAAGCTGTCCGGCCGACGGCACGGATGGGTTGTGCGCTCTACCGATGAGCGCAGGTCGAACACCGAAGCCAGTCCAAGTTCGGCAATCCGCGCCAGATCAGCCTCGGTTGCCCCGTGATGCTGTCCCGAACGCCAGAGGTGCGCGCTCCTGAGCCGGCCGCCGCCGGAAACGGCATAGCCCCCATAGTCGCGAAAGTTGTGGACGCCCTCAAGCTGGAGCACTCGATCAGTTATCATCGCATCTCTCTGGCTGCTGCCAATAGTAGGCATGCTTAGTATCGCCGCGATGTTACAGGAATTCGTGCCCAGGAGAAGACTGCCAGTACCGAGCGACCATCAATTACTGGCGACGCTTACCCTTCTTCACCGGTGCGGCTAGCGCAGGCGGTGGCGGTGGCGGTGGCGCTCGCAGGGCAACAAAGCTCGGCAGGTCATCGACGAGCCCCTCGTAGCCATCAAGCCGGGTTCCCATTGCGATATCCAACCTTTCGAGCCGGTCGACAGGCAGCGGATGCGTCTTGTACATCAGCGCAAAGCCCTTGGATTCCGGTACCGCACTGAGGGTCTGCAGTACGCCGCCTAGGCCATAGGGCGAATATCCAGCGCGGGCCGCGATCACCACTGCCATCCGGTCCGCCTCATATTCGTCATTCCGGTCCAGCCCGCGAACGAACATGTCTTTGCCGGCGTTGACCAGTGCCGAAGCGAACTGACCGGCAAGTCCGCCCGGACCGCCGATATAGTCCTTGAAGTCGCCAACGGCGGAATCCCGCAAGGAAGTTTGCAGCGCCTGAAGGTGATGCTTGCGCACTACATGCGCAATTTCATGCGAAAGCACCCCCGCAAGCTCCGCCTCGTTGTGCATGTCGTCAAGCAGCCCGCGTGAGATCAGGACATATCCGCCAGGCGTCGAGAAGGCGTTGAAATCATCCGTATCGATAATGCCGAACTTCCAAGGCAGGGTTGGCCGGTCGCTGTGCATGGCAAGCCACTGGCCAAGGCGGCTGACGTAGTGCTGGCCTGCCGGATCGTTCGCCAGTGGCGCGGCGCCAAGGACGATGCCGGCAAGGTCGCCGCCGATCTTCACCTCTTCCTCGTCGCTGATCTTGCGGAAGCTGTCGCCCAGCTTCTTTGCGCCCTTGGCCGCGTTGATGATACCGCCGATGTCCGGAATTTGCGCGAAAGCGGACGCTGCAGGCAAGCAGAGCGAGGCCAGCGCAACCGTAAGCGCGGCGCGGATGCAGCGGCCGCTCACTTGCCCTTCTCCTTGGTCTTGCCCTTGTCGAGATAGGCTACCTGCTGCTCATGCAGGCCGCTTTGTGCCGCATTGGCCTGTGCTTCCGCCGGGCTCACCACCAGTGACGAAAGCTGGGCGACCTGCGCCATGTCCGGCGTCGCATTGCGGATGTCGTTCTCGTCCAGGCCCTTAACGCCCGTTGTCACCGTGCGACCCGAACTGCCGGTGCGAAGCGACGCCACCTGCCCCGTGCTGCCTGCTGGGCGGGCCCCCGCCTCAAGCCGGATGTTCAGCGTGCGGACCCAGCCCTTGCGGCCACCGCTTTCCACGTTGGTCCACCCACCGCGCTTTTCGACTATGGTCACAGGCTGATTAGCGGTGACCGGACCGGCCTTCGCCGCATCGATAAATGGTTCGGAGACCATCTCCCCGGCCCGGATGATCAGACCCTTTTCCGCAGCCACTGCTGGCGACAGCGGAACCAGCAGCATTGCCGCCGGACATAACGCGAAAAGCGCGCGCATTGCGGTGACTCCCCCAGTGTTAACGCAGAGAATTATCAGCTTTAGGCAGGGGTTGATATAGCCGAACAGGATTCTCGCGGCCCTTTACGTGGTGCGATCCGCAGTCCCGCCAGTCATAGGCATCGCCAGCGGCTTCCCGCGTTGCCTCCGAAACAAGGATGCGGGAGATACCCTTGGTCAATCCCTCAATCCGGCTCGCCAGGTTCACCGTGTCGCCGATCACCGTGTAGTCGAGCCTGTCAGCAGACCCGATGAAGCCCACGACGGCGCGTCCCGTGTGAATGCCGATCCCGATCTCCAGCGTTTCGCCCAGCGCGCCCAACTGGCCGCGCAGTTCCTCCAGCGCAGACGACATTTCCAGAGCCGCAGCGACCGCCTGTCGGGCATGATCTTCCGCCGCGACGGGGGCGCCCCAGAACGCCATGATCGCATCGCCGATGAACTTGTCGAGCGTGCCCTTGTGGCGGAAGATCACCTCAACCTGCTGCGAGAAGTAGCCGTTAAGCAGGGTCACTACGTCTTCCGGCGTCGCCGCCTCAGAAAGGGCAGTGAACCCGCGAATATCGGAGAACAACACCGTCACTTCACGCGCCTCGGCGCTGTTGCGGTGGTCAATCTCTCCTTGCTCGATCAGGTTCGCCACGACGCGCGGATCGAGAAAGCGCTTGAACATGCCGGAGGTGCGCAGCCGCTGGCGCCGCTCCTCGAAATAGGCGAGCGCGCTACCCCCAAGGTAGAACAGCCAGCCGAAGGCGAGCGGGGCAAAGACGGGTACGAATGTGCCATTGACCAGAGCTAGCCAAGCCGCAGCGATTACGATCACAGTGATGGTTAGCAACGCATAGCCAAGTTGGTTGGCGCTCATGTTGCGGGCAAGTCCCAGCGCCACCATCGCGATGATCGCCAGCGCAAGCGGCATCGTTGCTGAACGAGGCACCTCGCGCAGCCAGTCTCCACGGTCGAGATTGTCGATCGCCGTGGCGAGTATCTGCACGCCCGGATATGTGCTCCCCAGCGGTGTCAGGCGAAGATCGAGCAGACCGGGCGCTGCCGTGCCGACGACAACAATCTTGTCCTTGAACTCGTCCTGCGGCCGCTGCGGATTCTGCCGCAAGCTGTCGAGATAGACGTCAGAATAGGAAACGTGTTTCCACTCCCGCCGCCAGTTCAACAGCACCCTTTCTTGCTGGGGCAGCGGCCGCCCCAGATCCTGCATGATCCGCGCCGGAAGCGAGGGAAATCGCCAACCGCTGCGATCACGATACAGCGCGTGATGCCGACCGACATTGTCGCTATCCATCGTGAAGTTGATAAGCCCTCCGCGCATGGCTTCGGGTTGCTGAGCCACTACAAGCGGCAGCATCAACGGCACGCGGGCATCCACAGGCGGTTGCTTCAGCGGTTGCGCGCCGATCGACCACGGCATCTGGCTGACCCATGCGCCATGCCCATCGGCATTGAGCGTCATGGCCAGCCAGACATTGGGATTGCGCGCCACCGCGTCAGCAAAGGCAGCGTCGTGCTCAGGCCGATAGAGGTCGAGTTCGTTGAACAATATGTCGAATGCAATCGCGCGAGGTTCCTGACGCGCAATATGGTCGATCAGCTCGCCATGGACTGACCGCGGCCAAGGCCAGCTTCCCGCCATGTCGTTCATTTGCTCAAGCGATTTCTGGTCGATATCGACGATCACGACGCGGTCGGACATCGGACGCCGCTGCGCCTCAATGGCCAGCAACACGTCGCCGGCGCGCTGGTCGATGATGCGAGTGAGGCCGAACCAGCTATAGTCGGCAACGACCAGCAATGCGAAAGCGATAGCCAGTAGCACCCATCGGCCGCCTGGAACGCGCCATCCCACCCTGTCTGCGATTGCCCTCATCGGGAACGATAGTGGCGCAGCCGGGGCAGCATGGCAATTGCGCCGGTCTTTGCCGATGTCTGGTCGGCTGGCGGCATTACGGAAATTGGTCCACCAGATGCGCTTGATAGCGCCACCGTGATCAGGCGCGCACGGATACCGATTGGCGAATTCTCATGATTTTCCCCGAACCGCTTCGGTGCGTCCCGCAGGCGGCGACATGTGCGTTCAAAGCTGACCCGTTAATCGAAATCCGCCTATGGTACTTCGCTACAACTGCCCTTTCATCCGCCTCGATTTTCGGATGATTTGGTTCCCCCTTGGCGCCGTCGTTTGAAAACTACGGCCCCTCACCCATATCGGTGCCATGAGCATGGGCATGGAAGCCGAACCTGGTGCGGACACGATAGAGCGGTTGGCGCGCAGGGCGGTCCGACGCCTGCCCAAGAGATTCCGCGATTACCTCTCGGACGTGGTCTTTCGCGTCGAGGAATTTGCCAATGTCGAACAATTGCGCGCAGTGGGCCTGAACAACTGCTGGCAGCTTGTTGGACTGTATCAGGGACACCCCGTTGGCGAACAATCAATATGGTCTTCGGGTGACCTGCCGCCAATCATCTCATTGTTCCGCCGCCCGCTACTGCAAGAATGGAACGAAACGGGCGTCGAGTTGGAAGACCTGGTGGCCCATGTCATCGTTCATGAGGTAGGGCACCATTTCGGTCTTTCCGACGATCAGATGCACGCAATCGAGAACGAAGCAGATTGACGCCTGCATCCGGGCGGCAAGGCCTTGATTCAGTCAGGCCGCACCGCACGCGAGACCTGATGCGCGGCGCAATATCGCTCCGCCGTCTCCTCGCGGTTATAGCTCGCCATCAAGCCGTCGGTCGAAGGCCGGCAGAACCGTACGGAAGCAAAGAAACAAGCATATGGCGGAGTTTTTGAAGGTGGGCGACCTTGTGCGCCGGGATAATGACGACATCTGGCGCGTCATCAGCGTGCCAGAACACCATGCCTCCTTCCAGGATCTCGCGCGGTGCATATGCGAGCGCCCGCCGCTGGGATGGCTTAAGCCCGACGGGTCGCGAAGCCGGTCATGGGCCAAGGTGGGAGACGAAGACAACTTCACCATTTCCGATCTGGAATTGCTGCCCGACGACGCGCTGGCTGAGGCCGACCGCGCCAATGACCCCACTCCGTTGGTGTTCCCGGTAAAGAACCGGATGCTGTTTTCCGGCCCCGCTGCCAACGGGCAGGATCACGAAGTTGCCCCGTCAGGAGCAAACGGGGAAGATGTCTGCTATGCCGAACCTCGCCGCATCGAGATCGAGCAAACGCGCGGTCCGACGCTTGCATTTGAAGGAAAGCTGCTGTGCGCAGCGACGGCCGAGACTCCGGTGTTCAAGATGGCGGTCTACCAGACTGCGGCTGGAGCCTTTGTTGCCGTAAGTTCCCGCCCCGCAGACCAATCCGACGCACCCGATTGCATTCGGGCCTCCGTAATCGAATTGGTAAACGATGATATTCAGAGCGCGCACTTCGCAGTGCTCGATCATTTCGATTGGGACCACCACGCCCAGGCCATGGTCACGAAGATTGGCTGGTCGCTACGGCGTGAGGTTCCATGACTCCTCGCGCCGATCTCACAAGACAGGCTGCCGGGCCGCAGTCTATTTTCCGGGCGGCGCAGATGTAACCAGCGATTGCATCGTCTGGGCTGCATTCGCAAACCGCGTGGAACAAGCACTCATTTCAGCTGGCGCGGTCTTTGGATCGATTTTGGAACCTTGCATCGCGTTCTTGATCGCTTGCGGATCCCCGCGAGCATCCAGCCGCCCGAGATAAAAGAGCAATGCACGGGACGCCGCTTCCCGCGCCGGCCCCTCAGCCGCACTTTTCGCGAATGCATTGCTGAGTGCCATGCAGCGCACGTCGTCGGGAATGCTCTGACCGACTGCCGGAACAGCTATCCCGGCGACAAACAAGCCCGCGACGATCCTGATGATTTTCATTTTACCTCCAAGAGCAGTCCGACGTTCAGTTGAGGCCGGTTTACTGCACCGCGCTCTCACCACGTTCAACTCAGTCATTATCGCTTCCATGCTAAGGAACAACTGCGCGCCCAATAAAACCGGGTTTGAGCGGGGTTGTGGTTTGTGTCGGACGGACGACGCGGCCTGCTCTCATAACATTCGGGTTGCATACTCTATCGAACGGGAGTCGGTGGCACCGACGGGAGTCGATGGCACCATATTCGCATCGATTGAAGTTACGTTGATTGAATCGTCCTCACCTACCGTCAGCACGGCGACGACGGCTTATTTTTACGCGGCCACCTATCTGTGCCGAGTTGAGCCTCTGCCGGCGTTTGATGCGAGTTCCAAGAAGCGCGACACATGGCATTGCCTCATGCAAAGCGTGGGCCTGGGCGTCATCGTGGTCATGAAAACAACCGCCGCCGACCGCCGGCGCCGAAGGCCTGTCCTGGCATTGGCCTGTCTCTCTTAATATGGAGTTGGGCCGCAAAGCGTATGCATCGACCGGGCAATGACATCTGCCCGGCTTAGCGGCGCCTCCTTTTCTACCGTCCCCAGCGCTATGACGGGAATGGCCAGCAGCGCGGCGGCGCTGCCGATCAGTACGAAGAGCCGCGCCGGGCGCAGGAGCCGCCATGAACCCGCTATGGCGGCGGCGATCATCGCCAGCAGGCCACAGCACAACATTACACGGCTGCCGCGACCGCAGCTTTCCGGGTGCGGCCATCATCCGGATAACTGTCGTGCCGCTTCACCCAATCGCCAAGATTGCCGCCCTCCCGCTCGTCCCGGCCCTTGGGCACCATGTCGATCCAGCCATAGGCAGGAAGCGTCGTCTCGCCCCCACGCGCATAGCTTGAATATGTATGGTAAATTGCGCCGTCCTCACCCAGCACGAACACGCTGGCGCCAGGCAACTCGTCGATCTGTGGATCGGGCTGCTGCTCGAAATTGTAGAAGACGCCGTTCCGCCGCTGGTCCTCGGTAAACGAGACGTGGAAATCGAAGTTGAAGTCGCTCGCCTGGGACGAGACCCAGCGGAAATTCCAGCCCATCCTTTTGCGATAAGCCTCCAGCTTCGTGATCGGAGCGCGTGAGATGGCTACCCAGCTCACATCCTTGTGCTCGAAATGCTCGCGCGCGCCCTCGACCTGATCAGCCACGAACGAACAGCCGGTGCAGCCTTCATCCCATTCGGGCGCAAACATGAAGTGATAGACGATCAGCTGGCTGCGTCCGTCGAACAATTCGGCCAGTGTAACGGGGCCATCGACGCCCTCGAACACGTAGTCCTTTTCCACCTTGACCCATGGCAGTTCCCGCCGCTTGGCAGAAAGCCGGTCGCGTTCGCGCGTCCATGCCTTTTCCTCTGCGAGCAACGCGCGCGACGCCTCGAGCCATTCGGCCCGCGATACGATCTCATGCTTCATCGTTGGTCTCCTCCATCGAAACAAAATGGCCTTGGGCAAAGTGCCGGACCAATTTGTCGAGCGCGCCGCTCCAGCCCTGTTCGTGGCTGGCCCGTGACGCTTCGTTCATGAGCTGGGCGTGAGTGAAGGTCAGTTCGGTACCCATCTCAATGGGGCGCAAATCGATCTCGATGCGTGAGACGGCGCCATTTTCCTCTGGATCGCCGCCCGTGGTCCACAGCCAGCTCATCACCAGCCGAGTGGGTTCGTCGACCTCGATATACTCGCCCTCGCTTTCATGCTCGGTGCCGTCGAGCATCCGGAAGCGCACCCTGAAGTAGCCCCCCACGCGCACATCGGTTTCGGCCAGCAGCACAGGCCCGTCGTCCGGCCCGCACCAACAGGCGATACCATCCGGCTTGGTCAGCGCGGCAAAAACGATAGAGGGTCGTGCCGCGATACGGCGCACCAGGGTCAGGCTGGTCATTCCCGCGTCTCCTTCTTTTCAGCTTGGCGCGCCTTGGCTTCCTCGGCCTCAGCAAAGGCTGCCAATCTGTCGAGGCTTGCCGACCAGAAGCGCTCATATCGGCTGAGCCAGTTCATCGCCTCCTCCATCGGTTCAGGCGCGAGACGGACAGAGACAGTCCGCCCCTCCTTTGACCTGGTGATCAGGCCGGCATCGCCCAGCACATCGAGATGCTTCATCACCGCAGGCAATTTGATCGCGAACGGGCGCGCCAGTTCACTGATCGACAGTGCGTCCTCTTGCTCCAGCCGTGCCAGGATTGCCCGGCGGGTGGGATCGACGAGTGCCGAAAAAACTCGGTCGAGACTGGAATCAGATAACTTCACCATGTAGTGAAGTATCGGCAATCGAGAACCAGTTGTCAAGGGTTGGACGAGACCACCAAGCTAGCAAGGAGGACGAACACGCTCCGCCAAGTGGCATTCACGATGTACCCTTTGACCGATATGGCGACTGCTCGTGCCCTCTATGAAAGTCCGCTCGGCCTCACTCGCGGCTCGCCGAGAATGACGAACACACGCTAAAGCGCACGCATCAGGCCCGGCACATGCGCCAGGAGTTCGCGAGCGAGAAAGCCCAACGGACCGATCTGTTCAGCGCAACGCCGCCCTGCTTCACCGTGCAGCCATACCGCCCAAAGTGTCGCATCCAAGGGCGACGCGCCCCGCGCTGCGAGTCCAGCAGCAATGCCTGCCAGCACGTCTCCCGAACCGCCCGTTGCAAGGCCCACGCCTCCGCCTGCATAGGCGAAAAGCGATCCGGTGCAATCGGCGACCAGTGTGGTCGATCCCTTGAGCACGACAATCGCCCCAAAGTGATTGGCTGCACTTCGAACAGCTCCCTCGCGATCCTCTTCAATGGCTTGCGCATCGCAATCCAGCATCGCCGCCATTTCGCCGATATGCGGTGTCAGCACCGCAGGGCTAGGCCTGTCGCGGATCACGCGCGCACGATGGCGTAAATTCATCAGTGCCGCCGCATCCAGAATCAGCGGGATGGCGTTGCAGACCTCGACAAGCAGGCGATCAACGATTTTGCCCGCGGCCTCGCCCTCGCCCATCGCCGGACCGGCAAGTATCGCATCACTACGTTCGATGTGTTCGCCGAGCGCTTCATCCAAATGGGTGATCTCGCCCTCACCGTTCTCCGCAAGCGAGAACACAGCGATCTCCGGCATTGCAATCCCCAGTGCGAGCGCGGTGCTGGCCGTAGTTGCAACTTGCACCTTGCCTGCCCCGGCTCGAAAGGCCGCTTCGGCCGTAAGCAACAGCCCGCCGGGCACCCGGGTGCAGCCACCGATGACAAAAAGGCGCCCACGCGCATTTTTGTCGGCATGCGGATCGGGCTCCGGTAGTGGATTTGCGCGCAGCCAATTGCTGTCGAGCGGAATGGCATCACCCACGCGCGGCCACCATCTTGTCCGGAGCAGCCGTCACCAGTGTGTGATCCTCTTCCATTGGGGCAGTCACGTTGTATCTGGACAGCACAAGCCCCCCGCCCCGCCCGACGCTCGCGTCAAATCGGTATTCGGTAATTGCGCAGTTTGCGACATCGCCCAGTTTGTCGATGGCGAGGATTTCGGACTCGCTGAGGTTTTCGATCACATAGCGCAAGCAAAGGACCACAACCTGATGTGCGATGATCATAACCCGCCTGCCGCCGTAATGTAGCGACACGGTGTCCAGCAGGGAGCGTAGCCGGAAAATCACGTCGACCCAACTCTCCCCACCGGGCGGCCGATGATAGAATTTGCCGAGCACTTCACGGAACGCTGCCTGTTCAGGCTGCAGTTCACGGACCCCGGCCGTTGTCAGCCCATCGAGGATTCCGAACTCTTTTTCACGCAGCCGTTCATCGATGCAGATCTTCTCGTCCATTTCACATCCGCCCGCTTGGCGAAACAGTTCGGCGGTCTGAACAGCACGGACATAGGGGCTGGCCAAAATCACATCGGGCCGTTCGGCTTCATGTGCACCGGAAAACCAGTGGCCAAGCGCAGTTGCCTGCTCGCAACCCAGTTCGGAAAGAGGCACATCGACGTCGCGACCGGTCAACGGAATTCGGGCAAGGCCGCCAGCATGCGCCTGGTCTCGCGCTACATTACCCGCACTTTGGCCGTGGCGTACAACCCACAGCAAGGCAGGCCATCGAGCAGTCACCGCGGGCGCAGTTTTGACATTGTCATTTCGCCATAACTTCGCCGCCGCTGCCGTGTTCCCACCAGCTGCATATGCACGCCCTGTATTCAAGGTTTACGAGAGTCCCTGCGCTAGGGGCCATTTGGCTAGAGGTGATCGACCCTTTCGAGCTCTTGGTCGCAGAACGCCGGTATATTCAGAATAAACGTGCTGCCCGCGCCTTCGCCGGCGCTTTCGACCGTGATCGATCCGCCATGCAGATCGGCAAGTTGCCTCACAAGTGCAAGTCCGATCCCCAGGCCTCCGCCCGCACGGCCGCGGTATGTCGCTACTTGCTCAAAAATCTGGAAGATCCGGACATGCATTTCGGGTGATATGCCGATCCCGTCATCCCGAACCCGAAGCTCGACCCTGCCGTCTTCGCAGATAGCTGTCAGCGATATGCTTCCGCCGGGTTCGGTGAACTTGACGGCATTGTTCAGCAGGTTTGCAATTGCCTGCGCGATCCGGACGGGATCGACTTCCAGCCACACCTTCTCCTCGGGCAAATCTACGCTGAACGTGCGATTTGCGCCGTCCAAATGAATTTGGCTTGCTTCGATCGCCTCTTGCACAATGGAGGCCAGTTCAACCCGCTCTTTCTGAAGCGAGATCTTGCCCTTGCTGATCCGCGAAACGTCGAGCAGATCGTCAACCAGACGCACCAAGTAGGCAATGCGCCGATCTATCTCGTCTCGTATCAGGCCCACCTGATCGGTGCCTTCGCGCCTGCGCAGCAGGTGAATGCCCGCCCGTATTGCCGCGAGCGGATTTCGCAATTCATGCGCGAGCGTTGCCAGGAACTCGTCCTTGTGGCGATCGGCGACAAGCAATGCGCGCGATGCCGCCTCCAACTCGTCGCGCTGGCTTGCGACGAGTTGCCGCTGCCGATGAAGGTCGAAGAAAACGTTGGCCTTGCTGCGCAGGACGTCGGCTTCGATCGGCTTCTGGATGAAGTCGACCGCGCCCGCTTCGTACCCGCGAAACCGGCGACGGGCATCGGAAGTATCGGCAGTCACGAATATGATCGGGATATGCCGGGCGCGTTCATTGCCGCGCATGAATTCGGCAAGCTCAAAGCCGTCCATGCCGGGCATCTGCACGTCGAGAAGGGCCAAGGCCACATCGTGCTGCAGCAGCAGTTCCAGCGCCTCTTCGCCCGACCGGGCCTTCAAGAGCACAAGGCCTTCCCGCCTGAGTAACGCTTCAAGCGACATCAGGTTTTCGTCGAGGTCGTCGACCAGCAGGAAATGGACTGGCGCGAGCGGGCTAGTCATACGGCAATTTCTTCCACGAGGAATTCAGCGATACCCGCGCGCGTGAGTACGCGCGCCGAAGGGCAAACAGATAAAGACGCGAGGGGCATTGCAGTTGCGTAGGCATCGGCCGGATCTTCGACGATTACCGTGCCTCCCGCATCCGCGATCGCCTTCAGGCCTGCCGCGCCGTCAGCATTGGCGCCCGTGAGCACAATGCCGACGAGTGCAGCCCCGAATGAATCGGCCGCGCTCTCGAACAGGACATCGATGGCCGGGCGCGAGTGCATCACAGGCTCGTCGCTCGACAGGGAAAGCGTGCCGTCGGCCTCGAGCAGCAGATGGTAGTCTGACGGCGCGAAGAACACCGTGCCCGGAACCGCCAGTTCCTTGTCCTCCGCTTCCCGTACCGCCACACGGCATTTCTTCTCGAACAGAGGCGCCAATATGTTCTGGCGATCCGCGGGAACGTGTACGACGATCAGGACCGGAAGCGGAAAGTCGGCTGGCAGCTTGGGAAGGATTTCAGAAAGCGCCTGGATGGCGCCGGCCGAAGCACCGATCACCACCGCCCTAGGCGCGACGCCGGTCATGTGTCCCGCCTCTGGTAGATTTTCTCTGTGCGGACGAAATCGCTGAACGCCCCCGCGTGGGCGGAGAAGCGGATATTCTCCTTTGCGCCCAGGCCAAGAAAACCGCCCCGCACCAGCGAATCCCGGAAGAGGCCAATTGCCCGATCCTGCAGTTCGCGATCAAAGTAGATCAGCACGTTGCGGCACGAGATGTGGTGCATCTCTGCAAACACGGCGTCTGTAACAAGGCTGTGGTCTGAGAACACGACGCGGTCGCGCAGGCTCTTGTCAAACGCGGCACCACCGTAGGCCGTGGTGTAATAGTCCGATAGCGATGACTTTCCGCCCGAATCTCGGTGATTTTCGGTAAACTTGGCAATGCGGTCGAGCGAATAGATGCCCCGCTCAGCGGTGCTCAGCGCATCCTGGCTGATATCAGTCGCGTAAAACAAAGTTCGCTCCTCAAGCCCCTCCTCGCGGAACAGGATGGCGTAGGAGTATAGCTCTTCGCCCCCGCTGCAGCCCGCAATCCAGACCTTGAGCGACGGATATGTGCGCAAATGCGGCACCACCTTTTCACGGATTGCACGAAAGTAGGAGGGGTCGCGGAACATCTCGCTGACTTGCACCGTCAGGTAGCCGATCACACGCGGCAGCATTGCCTCGTCATGAAGCACCGCCTCCTGCATCGCCGAGAAAGTCGGGAAACCAAGCTGCTGCCGTGCCTGTCGCAGGCGCCGGCGGACCGATGCCTGCGCGTATTTGCGAAAGTCATAGTGATAGCGCTGGTGGAGCGCCTCCAGCAGCAACCTGATTTCGATGTCCTCGATTACGTCGGTCATTTGCAGGTCACCGTGGCATCCATACGCGAACAAGCGAGAGCAGCTTGTCCACGTCCAACGGTTTGGCCATGTAATCGTTCGCTCCGGCATCGATGCAGCGCTGCTGGTCATCTGGCATTGCCTTCGCTGTGAGCGTGATAATCGGCAGTTTCTTCCAGCGCGGGTCCTTGCGAATTTCGCGCGTGGCCGTGAGACCGTCCATGACCGGCATCATCACGTCCATCAGGACAAGGTCGATCGGATTACCCCCGTCGCTTGCCGCCCCCTCAAGCGCATTGATCGCTTCGCGACCATTGCGTGCGATTTCCACCTGCATCCCCTGTGGTTCAAGGATGCTGGTCAGCGAATAGACATTGCGAACGTCATCCTCGACGATGAGAATGCGCCGGCCTTCCAGGATTGCATCACGATTTCGAGCCTGCTGGATCATTTTCTGCTGCTCAGGCGGCAGGTCGGTGACAACTTGGTGCAGGAACAGGGAAACCTCGTCGAGCAGGCGTTCGGGCGAACGCGCACCCTTGATGATGATGGAATCCGAATAGCGACGCAGGCGCTGTTCCTGGTCGCTCGACAGGTCGTGCCCGGTATAGACGATGACGGGCGGGAAACCGTGGCTGGCGTCAGCATGGATTTTCTCGAGCAGGTCGTATCCCGATCCATCGGTCAGGGTGAGATCAAGCACCATGCAGTCGAACGTCTCTTCCCGCAGACGTTCGAGGCATTCGGCGGCACTGCCAACGCCAACCGTCTCCACGTCGCCTGCTGCCAGAAGCTTTGTGACCGCATCGCGCTGAACCGGATCGTCCTCGACAATGAGCACCCTGCGCGCGGTCTGCGAGAGCTTGGCTGCAAGCGTTTCCAGCACATTAGCGAGATCCTCGCGGTTCACCGGCTTCACAAGGTACCCGATTGCACCGAGCGATAATGCGGTCTGGGCATAGTCATTGGCTGAGACCACGTGGACGGGAATATGCCGCGTCTCGACCGCGCGCTTGAGGCGATCGAGCACTGCCAAGCCGGACTGGTCGGGCAATCCGACGTCAAGCACCACTGCGCTGGGTTTATACTCCCGCGCAAGTTCAAGAGCCTCCTCAGCTGTACCTGCTATCAGGCAGCGGAACCCTGTCTCATGTGCCAGATCACGCACGATGGCAGCAAAAGTCGTGTCGTCCTCGACCACCAGCAGAATCCGGCCACCGACTCTAAGGTCATTGCGATCGTCATCGACCCGCCGCGGCGAGCGCTGCAGCTTCGACCCCGGCTTCTGCGGGGGAGCAGATCGGCGCAACTCTTCGGCCAGGACCGCTTCCGCTGTGTAGGTGGTCAGCGGCCCGGAATCCTCACGCTGCACTACGAGCGCGGGATCGTAGCCAAGCGGGATTTTCAGCGTGAAGCGGCTGCCCTTGCCCGGTTCGCTCACGACGGTGATGCTTCCGCCGAGCAGGCGAGCCAGTTGGCGTGAGATTGAAAGTCCAAGTCCGGTTCCGCCATACTTCCGGCTGATGGTCCCATCTGCTTGGTGGAACGCTTCGAATATTTCCTTCTGGTGTTCCGCAGCGATCCCGATTCCGGTGTCCGCGACGGTCAATTCAAGCCATTCGCCCTCAACGCGATCGATCGACAGCGACACGCTGCCTTCTTCGGTGAACTTGAATGCGTTCGACAGCAGGTTCTTGAGGATCTGGTCCAGCCGCTGCCGGTCAGTCTCGATCGTCTCCGGACAATCCGCGGAGACGGAGGTGGCAAACGCCAGCTTTCGCTCTTTGGCCAGTGGCTGGAAGAGCTGGTTCATTTCCGTGGTCAGCCGTTCAAGAGACACGGCTTCAGGGTGGACTTCAACATGACCTGCCTCGATCTTGGAAAGGTCCAGGATGTCGTTGATCAGCGCGAGCAAGTCATTGCCGGAGGACTGGATGGTCTGTGCGTACTTGATCTGCTCCTCGCTCAGGTTGCCGGCAGGATTATCGCCAAGCAGCTTCGAGAGGATCAGTAGCGAATTGAGCGGGGTGCGCAATTCGTGCGACATGTTGGCGAGGAAATCGGACTTGTAGCGACTTGCCCGTTCAAGCTCCCGGGCCTTGAGTTCGACCGAACTGTTCGCGCGCACGAGATCGTCGCGCTGGGTCTCGAGTTGCTGAGCCTGTTCCTCCAGTTGGGAATTGGTCTGTTCGAGTTCGACCTGCTGCTGCTCAAGCCGTGCTTGCGATTCCTTGAGTGCGCGTCCTTGTTCTTCCAGTTCCTCGTTGGAGACCCGCAGTTCCTCGCTTTGAGCCTGAAGCTCTTCTGACTGCCGCTGGGTTTCCTCCAGCAGGTGCTGAAGTTCCGAGCGAAAATGCGCTGAGCGCAATGCCGTCCCGATGGACGACGAAGCCTGCGTCAGGAATTCCAGAACGCCATCGCCAACGGGTTGAAGAAAACCCAATTCGATGACCCCCTGAATCATGTCGTCCGCCGCCACGGGGACGATGACCAGGTGACGAGGCTTGCCACGGCCGAATGCAGATCCAATCGTCAGATATCCTTCGGGAACGTCCGAAAGGTGCACGGGAAGTCGATCGCGGGCTACCTGCCCCAGCAGGCCTTCGCCGGCATTGAAGCGGTCCACAATTTGCGCGTCGCTTGGCACCCCTTGCATTGCGACACGCCGGAAATGGTCGCCCTCGCGCGCGAAGATGGCGCCGCCTTGCGCACCCAGATATTGCGCCAGAAACGCCATGACGCTCTCGCCCAGGCTGGCGACGGCGGGATCTCCCAACATGGCAGAAGCAAGTTGCGCCTGACCTGCCTGCTGCCACTGCTGGCGTTCGCGGGCAATCGCTCCGCGCCGAAGGAGAAAACCGACAGCCAATGTCAAAAGAACGCCCAGAACTGCCGAGAGCATTCCTGTAAGCTGGGCGGTGCGGTAGGCCCTCTCCATCTCCGCGATGCGGATCTGGCGCAGGCGGGACTCTTCCTGGCGCATCGTCTCCAACTGGGACCGGATGGCGTCCATTTCCACTTTGCCGCGATCCGTAGCGACAAGAGCAACCGCAGCGTCAGGCCCGCTGCTGCGACGCAATTCGATCGTCTCCCTCAGTTCAGCGAGCTTGGCATCGGTGTGACGGTGCAGCACCGTCAACCGCCGCTGCTGCACCGCATTATCGCGCGTAAGCTCGGCAATACGGTTTAATGCCGCGCCTAGCCGTCGCGGCGCATCGTTGTACGGCGCAAGATATGACTCTTTGCCGGTAAGCAGGAATCCGCGTTGTCCGGTCTCCGCATCTTGCAGCGTAGCAGCCACCTCATCCAGCGAGGTGATGACGTTATGCGTGTGCTGTACATTGATGGAAGCATCGCGCACCGTCTGCACGTTGATCGCAGCAACCGCTCCGCTGACGACGAAAAAGAGAACGATGAGGATCAGACCAAAACTGGAGCGGAAATTCATCCCGGTTCTCCGCCCGGGATTCTGCATGTTCGTGTTCGTCTGCGCTGAAGGAGGGGACATTGGCATTTAACTCGCTGGGTTATGGCCGGCGTTGTAATCGCAGGGGATGCGTGGGGGTCGGAGTTGACACTCGAAAGCGAACGGGAGGTTTTGCAGAAGAAGTACGCGCAACATGTGCACCACTGACGTGATAGCGTTCACAAATCACCCATGGAAATTTCGTGTGGGTTGCCAACACCGAATTGTAAAAGGTGAGCATGTGTCAGGCAGCCCGCCAGGACCCGTGAGCCGCGACCTTTCTGTCTCATTTCCCTGCGTGCCCCACGGTGCCCCCTGAACGACCTGTCTCGCTCACCCACTTCCACGATCACCCAAGCATGTGGCCTCCTCGGCGAACGTGACAGCATGTGCTGCGACAACTCATTCGGACGCAAATGGTTCCCGAATGAAACTTTTTGTTTTCAGATCGGGAGCGCCGCCTCATTGCCAAGCAAATTCACGCTGAAAAGCGATAGGGATCGAAGCATTCTGCATCTGGATCGGGCTCGTCGGCCAAAGCTTGGGTGAGAATGCTCGAGGCCCAGGCGGAAAAGGTAATGCCATTACCGCCAAAGCCCGCTGCAAGCCATACATGTGGTATGTGCGCCGTGCGTCCGAGAGCCGCAAGCCATCGGGCGAACTGCCAAACGTTGCGGACCACGCCTTGAATAGCCTTCGGCGCTCATACGCTCGGCCATGATAGCACCGGTGATCCCCGCGCCGATGATCGCAACGTCACGGTGATCGCCGGGCAACGGATCAGCTGGCGGACAAGCCCAAGCCTTGTCGTCCCAGGGCGTATCACCGCTTCGCAGGTCGAAGCACTCGGTCAGGACCTGCCGCGCTCAGGCAAGCATGCGCACCTTGGGTTCGCGGTCCCAGTGGCGCTTCGGCGCGATGCCGGCGAACTGGTCAATTGGCACCACGCCCTCGTCCATCATGACCCCGGCCTTGTCGAGGATCACCTGCGTGCCGGGGCAATGTCCGATAGTCTTGCAGTGTCCATAAGCATCCATGAACCACTGAACCGCCGCACCATCGTTGGCCAGCTTAGCAGCCTGATCGGGCATAAGGATCGAGGCAATTGCATCGAACAGTACCGATGGTGACCCTGCGAGCTGGCCGTCAGCCTTGAGCTTACCGCCAGAAACATTCAGTTCGCCGACCTTGGGCGCGACCAAGAATGTGGTACCCCCGGCCTTCTCGATTTCGCCTTGAAGCTTTTCGACCATGGCCTTGTCAGAGCCCTCGTCGAACAGGATCGCAACCTTGCGTCCCTTCATCGGTGGCGGTCCACGCCCGACAATTGACAGTGCCGGGCTTTCTTTCATGTCGATCGGCTCCTTCGCTGCGGGGGCGGCATCGGGGAGCGGCGCGGCGAGACCGTTGGCGACACGCTGCGCCAGTGTGTCATCGATATTGCGCAGCCGTGAAAGCACCCGCGCCTTGACGTGATCAAGCGCCACCTTCGACAGTTCGAAGGTCAGCGCGCTTGCAATGTGCGCTTGCTCGATTGGCGTCTGCGAGCGGTAAAACAGTCGCGCATGGCTGTAGTGGTCAGCAAACAGTTCAGGCCGAATGCGAAGCTTGTCGCTGCCATCGTTGCGCTCATCGTTCACCGTCACGCTGGTAAAGCCCGTTGCTGGGCATTCGCTCGGGCCAGCCTCCTCGCCAGCTTCTGCAAGGCTGTTCGGTTCATAGTTTGCCCGGCCCGTGAAAACCTGCGTCTGCATGTGACCGTCGCGCTGGAAATTGTGCATCGGGCACTTGGGTGCATTAATCGGGATCTGGTGGAAGTTGGCACTTCCCAGTCGCTTCAACTGTGTGTCGAGGTAGGAAAACAGCCTACCCTGCAGCAGCGGATCGTTCGAAAAATCGATCCCGGGCACGACGTTGGCTGGGCAGTAGGCGACCTGTTCCGTCTCCGCGAAGAAGTTGTCCGGATTTCGATTGAGTGTCATGCGTCCGATGATCTCGACCGGGATCACTTCCTCGGGGATGAGCTTGGTCGCGTCGAGCACATCGTAGGGCTGCTTTGCCGCAAATGCCTCGTCGAAGACCTGGATGCCGAAATCCCACTGCGGGAAGTTGCCTGCGGCGATGGCCTCGAACAGATCACGGCGGTGAAAGTCCGGGTCAGCGCCGGCGATCTTCACTGCCTCGTCCCAGCAGGTCGATTGCAAACCGAGTACTGGCTTCCAGTGAAATTTGACGAACTTGCTTTCGCCGTTCGCATTGACGAGCCGGAACGTGTTGACGCCGAAGCCCTCGATCGTGCGCAGCGACCGCGGGATCGCGCGGTCGGACATGGCCCACATGATCATGTGCATCGTCTCGGGCATCAGGCCAACAAAGTCCCAGAATGTGTCGTGAGCGCTCGCCGCCTGCGGATAGCCGCGGTCAGCCTCCATCTTCACCGAGTGGACCAGGTCGGGAAACTTTATGGCGT
This sequence comes from Novosphingobium sp., assembly GCA_040509895.1. GTDB lineage: Bacteria > Pseudomonadota > Alphaproteobacteria > Sphingomonadales > Sphingomonadaceae > Novosphingobium. Next base: position 22,721 of record JBEVKC010000134.1, read on the forward strand.
CCTGGATGAAGAATACCGGGATGTTGTTGCCGACAAGGTCCCAGTTGCCTTCCTCGGTGTAGAACTTGACTGCGAAGCCGCGCACGTCGCGCGGGGTATCCACGCTGCCAGCGCCGCCCGCGACGGTGGAAAAGCGCGTAAACACGGGCGTCTGCTTGCCCACTGACTGGAACGGCGCCGCCCGGGTCAGTTCAGGGATCGCCTTTGTGCATTCGAATACGCCGTGTGCGGCCGAGCCTCGCGCATGGACGATGCGTTCGGGAATGCGCTCATGGTCGAAATGGAAAATCTTCTCGCGCAGGACAAAGTCCTCAAGCAGCGTCGGTCCGCGTGCCCCCGCCTTGAGGCTGTTCTGGTTGTCGCTGACCCGGATGCCCTGGTTGGTCGTGAGATGAGCGTCGGCATCGCTGTGATCCGCGTCATGCGGCACATGCTGATGTGTTTCTCCGCCATTGCCGACGGACTGGTCGGGTGAGGTATTTTGTGAAGGATTGGCGGAACGGGCCGGGGTATTGGCCATCGGGCATCTCCTCTGCTGGCTCCAACAGAAAGACTGACCCAGCCGCTGGTTCCCCACGGCCTTCCAGGAAAACGAAGGTAACCGTGTCCATCAATCTGCGGTCACGCGGGGCCAGCCGCCCCAACTCCAGCATCCACGCAACCATATCGCATTCAGATCTTTTATGAGGCATGGACGCGGTTACGACCGGTACAGCCCTTGAGGCCATGGACACGCGCCACACGAGGCGGCGGCACATCGTGCTCAATGTGCTGCTCGGCATTATCGCCACCCTCTTTGCGGCCTGGTTGGTCCTATTCATCACCAAGGGCCGATTTCTCAAGCATCCGTTCGAACGGACGGTAAGTTCCATGATTGACCGTACCGTGAAAGTGAAAGGCGATTTCCAGCTCTATTTCGCCCCTATCAGGATCAAGTTCTATTCAGAGGGCCTGACAGTTTCCAATCCGTCCTGGGCTAGGCGACCGCATCTGTTTGCGGCCGAGAAAATCGACACAAGCATTGCGCCGCTGTCGCTTATTTTCGGAAAGCGGCACGTCTATTATGTGGATCTGACAAATGGATCGGCCGATCTGGAATGGAATGCTAAGGGCGATCGCAACACCTGGACTTTCAGCGGCGACGGCAAGCCCTTCGAAATACCGCGTATCGACCGCGCCACAGTAAGCGGCACCACCCTGCGCTACATCGATCCCCGGCTGAAGTTGCGTGCCGATCTCGCCGTGGAAACCGTGACCGCCAAAGCTGGTCAGATCGGAAAATCTGTCGGCGTCGAGGGCAATGGCCAATTCCGCAACACCCCGTTCCGCCTGACCGCCCGGCTGCTATCGCCCGACGCGACAGTCAACAACGGCAAAAACGCTCTTACACTGCGGGCATGGGCAGCCAACAATGTGATCGATGTTGCCGGCACGCTGCCATCTTTGGCGGAATTCCAGAACGTACCACTTCAAACGCAAGCGCGCGGGCGTGACCTGTCTGAACTGTTCGACATCATCGGCGTCGCCATTCCGCAGACACGCACATATGCACTCAAGGCTCAAATGGTGAAGGATGGCGACGAATACCGCTTCACCGGACTGACCGGAAAGTTTGGCGTGAGCGACCTCGCAGGCAAGCTGACAGTCACAAACGCCGAACGTCTCCGCCTCGATTCCACCCTCAGAACCCGGCAACTCGACATCATCGATGCAGCCCCCTTCATCGGCTACAATCCTGATGTTGTCGCCACGAAGGGCGCTGTTGCTGCAGCGGCAGCGACAGGCGCGGGTCCGCAGCGCGTGCTGCCTGACGCAGAGTTGCCCGTGGAGGCCATGAAGCGGTTTGATGCTTCGCTGAAGTGGAACATTGGCATCCTGCGCTCGCGCAGCGTTCCCATTTCCAACGTTGACCTGACGCTCGAACTTGATCGCGGCCGTTTGGCGCTCTCTCCGCTGACCTTTTCGATGGCGCGTGGCAACGTCGCCTCAGACATCGTTTTCGACACGCGCCAACGGCCTGCTGCGGACAGTTATGATATCGGCCTCGCTCCCACGCCGATGGGACGGTTGCTGACAGGCTACGGCGTCGAGGAGTCTGGCACGTCCGGCACCATCCGCGGCCGTATCCAGCTGAGAGGACGCGGTGATACGATCCATGACTCGCTGGCCAGCGCGTCAGGAAGGATCGCGTTCGTGATACCGCAAGGCACTCTTTGGACGCGCAACGTTCAGCTCGCGGAACTCGACCTAGGCACCTTCGTCTACAAGATGTTCCAGGACAGGCTGAAAGAGCCGGTGCGGATCAACTGTGGCCTGATCGGATTTACAGTCCGCAATGGTATCGCGGCAGCTGACCCAATCCTGATCGATACGCGCAAGAACGTCATACTGGGGCGCGGCGGCTTTAGTTTTCGCACCGAAGGGATAGACCTTGCAATCCGCGCGGACGGCAAGAAGTTCAGCCTGTTTTCTGGACAATCGCCGGTGGGAGTTGGGGGCCATTTCGCCCAGCCTTCGCTCGACGTCATTAGTCCGGAACTGATCGGACGGGCCGGTGTGGGTCTGGGGCTCGCCGCAGTAGTGTCTCCCCTCGCCGGGGTGCTTGCCTTCGTTGATGTCGGCAACGCCAAGTCAGCGGCCTGCGGGCCTGTTCTGTCTGGCGCGAGGGCAGCTGCCCAGCGGACCACCAAGGGCAAAAAGCGGGACGATGTGGGGCGCGGCACTACGGCGAAGTCGGAAGATGGACGCAAGTAGTTCGAAAGAACGACCCACATTTCAAGGAAACTTGCAAGCATTGCCGGGATCAGCTCGTTGAGAGGTTCATCCTGGTGATAGGCTTCGCAACCCCCTTGAGAAGCTCCCACCTCGGCGCCGGATGTACGGATAGAACCATGGGCATTTCCGCTATCGATCCGGCCACTGAAGACGTCTGGAGGCGAGCCCAGGAGCGGCGCTACGATGCAGTCGTAACAATTGATGTCGATTTGATCACGCCCTTTGAGCCGACCGCGCCCTGGCAAAATCAGCAGCAATCCAGGAAATGGGCGGCAGTCCGAGGATGTCACGGCCATAAGCTGCAAATGTTGTGCTTGGAGACATTGACGCGAGCGCGGGCCCAATCAACAGTGACTGATGACCGAACTACAACCTTCAGATCGCATGAATGCGGAGGTCACGGCGACGGGGAGCGTCGTTTAGTGCCGAAGATGAGGGACACCACCGCCGGCAATGAGCCATTCGAACCTAAGCGGGGTAGACCTACCGCCCCACAGTCGGCGGCTATTGAACGCGCAATCCGCGATGCAGCGACCCAAGCGTTCCTGTCAGCCGGCTACGAACGCACTTCAATGGAAGCTGTCGCGGGGCAGGCAGGCGTGCCGAAGAGCACGCTCTACAAGCGTTATCCCGACAAGCGAGCCCTGCTTCGTGCCGTTTTGAGTGATCGGGTGTCCGCTTGGAGCGCGATCGAGCCCGCTCGTGCTGGGGGTGAAAATTTGGAACTGCGGCTCAAGCATTTGGCAGCCGAAGTCTTGAATCGTGCCACGAACGCTGAGGTGCAAGCATTCTGGGGGCTCGCCTCTGCCGCCTGGAACGGCCCGAACGAGGTGAGCGAGCGTCACGAGGCGATCGGGTATGGCCAAATGATCACCGAACTGGAGCGCGAAATCCGCGAGTTAGGGCCGCTCAGTGGGATCAAGGCACAAAACCCCCGGCAAGTTGCAACCGCGCTCATGGCGATGCTCGGCGGTTGGATCGAGTTTGTCGCGCCTACCGCGGCCGATCCTGAAACTGAGGCGCGGAACTTTGCCCAAAACTGTGTTGAGCTGTTGCTACGAGGTTCCGCTGCCTGGTGAAAGTTGACTTATAACACTACGCTCCGTAGCTATA
>JBEVKC010000135.1:0-28837 GCA_040509895.1 Novosphingobium sp.
GCGCTGAGCGAGGCTGTTCCGGCGCTTCCAGCCCGCAACTCGATCGAGGCCGTTCCGCCTTGCGCGGAAAATCCGGTTCCAGATGTGGTTTCGGTGCCCTCTCCATTGGTAGCCATTGCGGACACCTGGACGGTGCCGTCGAAGTTCAGCGTGCCATCCTGGGCAAACAGAATCGCAGTGCCGCCGAATGCGTTGGATGGGGCGGGGCCGTTGCCGCCATGGGCCTCTGCTTCGACGCTGATATAGCCAGGGACATCGAACTGTTCGAACGTGCTGATTGTCCCGCCGGCGGCCGCGCCGACAATGGCTGTTCCGCCCGTGATGATGCCGCCCGTACCGGTCGCGCCGGTCCCGATGGCGTTGGCCGTCGCCCGCAAGTAATGGACGTCTATCGTGCCGCCGTTCGCCAGCACGTTGACAGTGCCGCCGGTCAGGCTCGGGCTGCTGTCAGGGAATGCGAATTGCGACTCCCGCGATGTGGCGGCGTTGGCGCTGACAACCAATGAGTCGCCAACGCGCAGGGTTCCGCCGCTATCCGCCAGCACATTGATACTACCCGCCCTGCCGGAGTTGCTTCCTCCGCGCACTCCCGCGTAGGCATCTGCAGTAAGGTTTGCGCTTTCGGTTATGTTCAGGGTAGCACCAGAACCGACGTGCAAGGTGATGGCATCGGCGCGGCCCGCGGCGCTGCCTGATACGCCGGGGAAAAAGCCGAGTTCACCGCTTTCGCCATCGGTTTCTACGCCGAGGTCGGACCATGTTGTGGTTCCGCTGGTAATATCGATCCGGGCCGTGCCGCCTAGTCCGTCGCCGGTCTGGGCGGAAAACCCCCCGCCAACACCCCTTGCGGACAGGCTCACAAATTCAAGCGCAAGCGAGCCACCCTGTTCAAGAAGGGATACGTTGCCGCCGATCCCGTCACCTGCGTTCAACGCGCCTTCACCGCCATAGCCGGTAGCATTTGCATCAAAGCTGTTGGCTGTGATGGCGCCGCCCTCACTTACCGATGCGATGATGGTCCCGCCCGTGCCGGTTCCGCCGGTGTCCATGCCCGTCAGGCCCCTGCCAATGGCCTCCAGGCTTATCATGTCCGCAGAGATCCGGCCTCCAGAGGCCTGCAGCGTGACCGACCCACCGGTCGCCGCTATGCCATCTCCGCTTTCAGGAAACAGGCTGTCGGAATCACCATTCGCGGACGCGAACAGGCTCACAGCATCGATATCGCCGCCGAACGCGCCGCCTTCGGCCCTAATGGTGACAGACCCGCCGGTGCTGCCCTGATTGGAGCGTAGGTACAGGGACTGGCCGCTTGCAATCGACTCTCCATCCTGGGCAATCGCGCTGACGCTCCGGAAACCCGTCAGGTAAGCGCCCTGGTCGAATTCCACCGAACCGCCGCTGGGCGCTATATTGATGGCATTGGTAGCAACGCCGCTCACGTATGAGGTGAACTGCGTATTGCCGATCTCCATGCTGCCAAGGTTCTGCGCGAGTTCAGCATTGGACAGGTTCGCGTCATGGCCGGCCGAAAGGACGACGGAACTGCCGTCGCCAAATCCACCTGTGGCCGGGACATAGCCGATGCTCCCGGACAGTAGCATGGTTAGCGCCGTGTTCTTGGGAATGGCGATGAGCGAAAGGATCTGAAAGTCGTCTGAAGCGGAGGACTCTCCGCCCCCCGTTGAACCGGTGTGGACAATGCCGTTCGCGTCCGTGGTTCCCTGTGTGACCACGATGCTCACCAAGCCCGTATTGATGGTGATGTCGGCCTGCTCTGCCGCGACGAGCGCGACGTGGCCATCGGCGCCGACAGTGCCCGCCTGTACGATCCGGGGGGCGACGATTGCCACATAGGCGCCCGAACTTGCCGCCGCGTCGATCACCGCGCCGCTTTGTATCTCAACAGCAGCGAGGGAGGACGCGGGCCCCCGGAACCGGATTTCACCGCCGGGGCCATAAAGGCCGCCGGTCGTGTCGATATCATTGGTCGTCAGGACAAGGCTGCCGACGTTGAAGCTGGCGGCCGGGCCTATGACGATGCCTGCTGGCGAGAAGAACCATATATCGCCCGTCTGGACGCCGCTTCTCGTACTGCTCACGGTCCCATTGAATTGAGCCGCACGATTGACCGCCAAGCCGCTGACAGTGTCGTAGGGCAGGATGCGGTTGAGTACAGTGAAGGTCGTGGTTGGACTGGACCGGAAATCAGCGAAGGTCAGTTCCCTGCCTGCGCGCACGAATTCCTCCGGCGATGTGCTGGCACTTGATGACGGCAGATTCCAGTTCAGTACTGTCTGGTCGGAGAAAATCCCGATTTCAGTCTGCGTGGTGATATCGTTGCGGGTGATCGGGTTGCCGCTGACGAGTTCCACAGTTCCGAAGACCGCTTGCGCTCGGACAGCGCCGCCGCCTCCGGCCATCGCCAGTGCCAGCGCCATGGCGCAGCTGTTGTGGATCGCCTTTCGGCGCGATTCCAGACGGGATGGTGCGGACATGGCGGGCTTGCTGCTCATGACGGTTTCCAGGGAAGGACGCGGGCGGTCACGGTGAACAGGATGCGGAAGTCATCCTGCAGCGGATTTGCGAAATTCATGCGGTCCACGGGGAAGGCCGCGATGATGTTGGCGTCGACATGGCTGCCCCAGCGGGCACGCAGGCCGCCACCTGCCGAGACGGCACGGCGCGGATCGGGAGTAAAGCCACCGTTGTTGGTCCATGCCCATCCAGCGTCGAGGAAGGCGTAGGGTTGGAGCGCCACGTCCTTGGCGGAATGGGGCTGCAGGCGCCCGTACCGCACCTCAAACGAGGAGCCGATACCGCTGTCGCCAACAACGATACCGGGGTCGAATCCGCGCCCAATGGTGTAGTTGCCAAGACTGTATTGTTCGTAGCTGAGAAGCTGTTCGCCTGACCACTGCGCGCGCGGCAGGAGAGCCAGCGTCACGACAGGGATGGGCCGGTATTCGGCGACGCCGCTCATCCGCACAAGAAAAGCGGAGGGATCCGCGCCAATGTTGCTGATGGGTACGTTCGGCGGCAGGCAATTGGAGATTGGCGAGCAATCCTTGCTGGCGCCCAGCCCGGCGATGCCTTGCCGGGCTTCAAGCGACCCGGACATGCGCCATTTCGGCTCGCTGGCGTTATAACCGCCGCGGCCGAGCAGGCTGTCTTGCTCGACGGCATCGAAGTCCAGCCGGGCATAGAGCACCCGCAGCTTGTCTTCCGTCAGCGCAAAGTCGGCGAAGTCGACCGTCTGGTCGGCCAGTTCGAAACCGGCGGCTCCCGACAGCCTGCGCGACTGCTTAAGCACGAAAGGATAGGACAATTCCAGACCGGCGATGATGCTCTCGCTCTTGAAATTGCCGTTTGCGATGCCGGGCTCACCGCGCCCGTAGGTGAAGTTTGCGCCCAGCCGTAGCCCATCCGTCCCCAGCGCGAATTCGTGCGAGAGTTGGAGGATGGTCTGCTCTTCAAGGTCGACCGTATTGTAGAGCGCCACGAAAGTGCGGTCGCCAAGGCCGGTCAGCCCGTTCAGCAGTAGCTGGGTATAAAAACCTTCGCGCCCTGTGGCTTGTGAGCCAAGGTTCTGCATACCAACCGCAAGCTCGATGGGGCGGCGTTCCAGCAGTACGTCGCCGACCACTTCGCCCGGCCCCTTGCCGGCAGAGCGCAGCGTCAGTCGGACGGTGTAGCCGGGCATGCCGGTCAGCAGCATCAGCTGCCGCTCGGCAGCGTTCACGTTGAAATATTCGTTGCTGGTCAGCTTGGAGAGGTGGGCGGCGATGCGTTTCTCCGCAGCGCCCGCATCGCCGCGCACCTGCACCTCGACCAGCTTGGCGATCAGCACGTCCATGCGCACTTCGCCATTCTTTTCGATGCGCTGAGGCGGCACCTGAACGGCAGCGAGGTAGCCCATCTGCCGCAGCATGGTGGCGGCTCGGTCGCGAACTTCGCACAGGCTGGCTACTGGAACCTCGCGGCCCGCCATGTCGTGCCATGCTGCATCCAGCGTTTCCGGTGGAACTGCAGTGAGATTGGCGAACGTCACGCGGGAAAACGTGACCTTCAAATTGGCGAGCGAGGGATCGGCAAGCGGGCAGGGACCGCGTTCGATACCACCTTCGACCACGAGCCGGTTCGCGCTGACCCCGGTATTCTCGGTCGGACGGCCGACTTCCAGTTCCTCGCGCGTGGGCGGGTTGATCTGGGCATCGGCGACAGAAGGCAGCGCGCCAAACACCATCGCCGTGGCTGATAGCCAGCGAATGCTCGCACCTCGCGCCCGACGCGCCGACTTATCCCTGTTGTGCCCCGTCATGGTTCCCTGATCCCTGCCGAGAATGCCCTGGCAGTACTGATTTCGTTGGAGCCGGCACGCGCACCGGCCCAAATATCCTGTGTGCCCGTTAGCCCTGGGTCGCCAGTGACGCCGAGAGCAGTTCAAGTTGTGCCGCGCAGCCCTTTTCGATCAATGCCGCCGCCGTGTCCTCCGGGGTGGCAGGCTGTGAAGGAAGCACGACAAAACCGTATCGACCAAGAGGCTGACCCGCCTCGGTCGTGACGGTGAAAGTTGATCCGTCGCTGATCGGGGTCGCCGTGGCATTCCACGGCGCGACCATTGAGCCTGCATCGAACGAAAGCGTCGACGTGGCACCGGCCGTGTTAGCAACACGATAGTTCGCTGCCTTGGCAGCCTCTGGACGCCAGACATGCACTGGACTGCCGCCAACGACACAGATTGTGCCGGACTTAGACAGGTCGACGAACCACAGGTTCGGGCTCATCAGCTTCCCGTCCGGGCCAGCATTGCGAACGGCGCCCGTCCGCACCCGCTGCGATCCGCGTTGGCGGGTCAGGGCGGTGAAGGTCGAGGAGCGGTTCTGCCCGGCGGTGTCGCTCGCCTTGAACGTTCCCGCACCGCGCAGGACGCGCGTGCCGCGAGGGTCTAGCACGGTCACGCTGTCACCGGCCTGAAGGATGATGGTCTGGTTGTCGTCCAGCTTCTTGCCTGCCGGAAACTGCTTTGCCGACGGACCAGTGGAGGCGACCACAATAGCCGCAAGAGCCGCGCCCGAACTCGCCAGCGCAATGGCGCAGGTCGCGACAATCATAGCCGGTTTAACCCAAGTCATAGGCATTTCCTTCTCCGAGATTGCGAGTGCGCGCTAACAGGTTTTGTAGTGCCTTGTCAGTGGGATGCTCGGCAATGAGTTGTTCGATCGTCGCTGCGGCAGCGTTGCTGTCAGTGTCGATAAGTGCCACCGCCGCGCTAAGGGCTTCGCGGTCTTTGGCGGGGAAATCAGGTGCAGGTTCATAAAGATCGACCGCGCGCGCCCGTCCGCGCAGGATTACCCTTCCCATAGGACGCCACCATTTGAGCTGCGATTTCTCGGCAAATTCGCGGCTTGCCATCACGCTGGAACCAAGCGCCTTGTTGGCGGCCTCCAGCCGAGATGCTGTATTCATCGCATCGCCAAGCGCTGTGTACTGGATGCGTCGTTCGCCGCCAAAGTTGCCTACTACAGCCTCGCCATAGTGGAGCCCGACGCGCGTCTTGCCGATGGGCGGGAGCGATGGGTCGCTTTGCTTGCGGAACCTCTCTCCTGCTTGCCACAGTGCATAGCCGGCCAAAGCTGCGCGCCGTCCGTCATCGGGCCGGGCAATCGGCGCGCCCCAGAACGCCACAATGGCGTCGCCGACATATTTGTCGATCACCCCGCCATGTTCCAGCACCACGGCGCTCAGCTTGTCGAGGTATTCATTCAGCAGCTTGGCAACCTTTTCCGGGGGCAGGTCGTGCGAAAGCTGGGTGAAGCCCTCAAGGTCGCTGAACAGGATGTAGAGTTGCTGCTTGCTACCGCTGAGCGTCAGCTTTTCCGGATTGTCGATGATCTCCTGCGCGATGTCGCGCGGAAGGTAACGGCCAAGCGCGGACTGCGCGAAGCGGCGCTCGACCGCACCGGAAGCGCGAGCGGCGTTCGATACGGCAAGATAGGAGAGCAACCAGGCGACAACCCAGCCAACAGCAGGCGTCCCCAGCGTGTCTCCGCCTAGGTGCGCGAACGCAAACGGGATGCCAACTATGGTCAGGAACTGAGCTGCGAGCAGAGGGAACACTCGCCAGAATCGCGATTCGATCAGACTGGTGAGTGTTGCCATCAGGACGACGAGAACAGCCATCGACCACAGTTGCCACGAACCGAGCAGCGGCATTCGCGCCCCGTCGAGCATTTGCCCGATCATTGCAGCGTGTACCTGAATTCCGGGGACGCTTTCACCGGTGGTTGGTGTGAAGGGCGTTTCGACCCGGTCGAGGTCGACGATTTCGCCGCCCACCAGTACGTATCGGCCTTCGACCTGGCTCGACAAAGCCTGCGCCACTTCGGGATCGGCAAACAGGTCTATCCGCAGCGATGAAAACACCGGCCGATCATCGGATGCGGGCAGGCGATAGCGGATTGCGCCAGTGTAGCCGGTGAAGCGTTCTGCCTGCTCGTCCTTGGCCGCGCTGAGCATGGCCTTGCCAAGAAGCGGGGGCAGGCCGGTCAGCGGTTCCGGCCAGCGCCTTGCCACGCCGTTGGCGTAGTCCAGCCGGATGCTGGCAGGCTTGGCGCTGCTACCTTCGAGCCGCTTCATGAAGCTGTCGAGATACTGCTGCTGTTCCCAGGTGATGTCGTCGCGATTGCCGGCAATATCGGCATAAGCCACGAAAACCGGCGTCTTCATCGCCCGCAGCGTGGCGATCAGTTCCTCGTCCTCGTCCTGCGGCTGGTCGAACAGCATGTCGACCCCGATGGCCTTGGCGCCCATCGTATCGAGTTGCCTGAGTGCCTTCGCCAGCAGCCCGCGGTCGAGCGGTGAACGCTTGCGAACCGCGATCAGTGTCTGGTCGTCATAGGCGACAACCTGCACCCGCTGGTCCTGATCGACGCGAGGAGCGGAGATGAAAGCGCGCAGGTCATAAAGCGCGCGCTCGGCATCGCCGGTCACGGGAAGATACCAGCTGAAACGAGCGAGCAGCAGGGCAACGACCAACAGCAGGCCGGTAATGACCAGACGGCGCGGACCGGCGGCACGGATATTGCGCCAACCGCGTGCCATCAGGCGGCGCCTTTTGCTTCGGATTGATGTTGCCCCCTGCATGTGCCGCCTCAGTGACTGGGCAAGGGGCGGGCGCCGTCGCCGACAATGGCGAAACCAGCCCAGTAGAAGGGGTGCGAGGTGGCCGGATCGTCCATCAAGCCGCGCTGGGCATGTAGCAGGGCATCGCCAACACGCACACCGGCATCGGAGAAAAACCCGGAGAACAGGCGCTGCGTGGCGTTGTAATCGTCGGGAGCGGGCCAGTGGCTGGCTATGACCTGCCGTCCGCCAGCTGCGATGAAGGCACGCACCAGCCCGTCGAGAGCCTGCCCGCCGCCGGTGGTGACGCCTGCTTCAAGCGTCGCCTCAAGGCTTGCCTGCCCGGCCGTGTCGCAGGCGGAAAGGATGACGAGGTCGGCGTCGAGCGTAAGGTTGAAGATCTCGCCAAATGTAAGGAGGCCGTCCGACTGATTGTCCCCATAGGAAGTCAGCAGGGCCGGGCGGGCCGGGCAGCCGTCACGCGGGGCGGTGACAAGGCCGTGCGTGGCAAAGTGGACGATGCGGAAAGCAGAGAGATCAGGCCGCGTCATGATTGCAGTGTCGGTGAAGCCGGGCCCCGTCATCAGGTCTGAGCTTGAACGACCGAAAATGCCGCTGGCGGCCTGCAGCTCGTTAGCGGAAATGGGGCTGTTCCACGCGGCAATCGGCCAGTCGCAACCCACTTCCGCACTGCCGCCCGCCACGCTGCGGGTGGGCAATGCGGTGACCGGTCCAAGCGGGGCGTTCTGCCCCAAACCAAGATAGCTAAGCGTCGCTTTTGAAGCAGGCACCTGACGGGCATCGCGAAAGCTTGCTGCGGACAGCGCCGTGCTGATCGCGCGGTCCCGGCCGAGCCAGTCGATATGGGTGAAGTCGAACTCGTCCCCACCGGCGTCGACGCGGCGGTGGTATGCAGCGACGCCCTCGCGGTCAGCGGTCAACAGGTTCACCGGAAGCTGCAACAGTGCACCGTCAGGCTCGAAGACAAGGTGCTTAACGCCGGGCATTTCTCCTGCGACAGGACCAAGCAAGGTATCGTTCAGCGCGAGGGCGGCATCGACATCGAAGGGATAGGTGGAGCGGACTCCGTTTACCGTGACAGATATGCTGTCACGCAAGTCGGCCACCAAATCGCCAAGTTCCTGCGCGCTTTTTTCGATGCGCCAGCCCCTCGCCGTAGAAGGCGAAACATAGACGGCGTAGGCAGCCCCTCCGAGCTGGACGAGCTTCAGATAGGCCTCTCCCGGCTGTAACGTGCCGCGCAGTTCGTCCAGCGTGACATAGCGGTTGGCGACAGCCCGGTACTGCGGGAAATCGGCCAGCGAGTTCATGATCTGGAGCTGTGTGTCGAGCAGCCGCTTCTGGCGATCCTGCGCGTCGGCCAGGGCCGCAGCGTCACCGTTGGCTTCGGCCTGGACGATCCGCATCCGGTTGCGCTCCACCTCCCGATTCAGCGACAGCGACTGGCGGAACAGGTCGGAGGAACGGCTGTCCCCGCCTTCAAGCTGGCGGGACAGTTGGGCCAGCGTATCGGCGGCGCCGGGTCGCTCGACAAGCTGGGCGGCAAGGAACAGGTCAGCCGCATTTTGCTGCTGGCCTGCATCGCTTGTCAGCAGGTCGAAATAGGGCTGCATCATGTTGGCCATGCCGACCAGCGCACCCCGGTTCCCCGCGACATTCTGGGTAATCGAGCGATAGATGCCGGCGGCTTCCGCCTTGCGGCCCTGCCGGTATAGAAACCCGGCGAGCCGGGCCCGCGCTGCGTTGACCGATGCACTTTCCGGATATTGCTTTTCAACCAGCTCGATGGCCTGTTGCAGCGCGCCCTCTGCATCGCCGAAGCGGTTTTCCGCCTCATAGGCCAGAGCCAGTTCCGACAGGATCTGCGAACGCAGCCGCATGATCGACACGACCCGGCCATTGCGAACCCGCATAGCGTCTGCATAAGCCCGGTTGAAGGAAGCGCGCGCGCCCGCGGTATCTCCCTGCAGCCGCTGTGCCGTTCCGCGAAGCTGTGCGGCCTGCGCATCGAGGATCAATGCCCGTTCGGTGGGAGAGAGGCGTGTTTCTTGTCCCAATACCCCCGCCAGGTCGGCTCCATTGCCGGCGTTGATGCCAGCAGCCGTAGAATTGTCGATGCGCAAGCTGCCGTCCGCAAAGTCAGCCGCAGGGGCGACGAGCGGTGGCATTGCGCGATCAAGGATGGTGGGGATCGCGCCAAGATCGCCCCGGTTCAGAGCGTCGATCGCCTCAAAATTGCGGCCAAGGCGCAACTGCACGGGATCGCGGGTCGGCACCGCCCGTGCCTCGTCGAAAAGCCGCTCGGCCTGATCGAAAGCGCCGAGATTGGAAAGCTGGAGCGCCCGGTTGATCTTCAGTTCATGCAGTTTCGCCTCATTCTCCGAGGCGTTGCCGGACAGCAGCGAAGGTGCCGCGGCGAATAGCTCTGCCGCTTCGGCATAGGCGCCTGCACTGTTGCCGCGATAACCCTGTCCGATCAACGTATCCACATCGCTTACCGCAGCACGCGCCCGGGCAATGGCGATAGGGTCTGAGGTGCCGAGGCTGACCACATCGACCGTGCCCACAACTGCCTGGTCGGCAAGGAGATTGGCCATGGCGAGGCGCAGCGCGCTGTCGTATCCGGCAAGGCCTTCGACCACATAAGTGGTCCCGGCCGCGGTCTGGCTGTAGACCGTCCATTTAAGGCCCGTGCTGCGCCCGCGGCAGTTGGTTGCAGTTACATTACCCGCGCTTTCAATCGCCACGCTGCCGCTGATGGTGCAGTCCAGCGCCTCTTCACGGGCAGAAGCTGCGCGCTGCAGTGGGTCGCTTCCGCGCAAGGCAAAGGCAGTCCCCACCGGCCGGGCAATATCGCGGCACAGGATCATCCACTTGCGTTCATAGATGGATGCGCGCGCCTCGCCCATGTTGACGCCCTGGGCTTCACAGACAGAGCCTGAGGTGCCGATGGAAAAGCGCTCTGCAGCGGACGGCGCTTCGCGCGCCAGGACGGCTTGTGCCGGCATGACCAGCCCTGCCAGCACAGCAGGCAACGGCACGAACTTAAGACAGGCCCACATCCTTGCCCCCATGGATACGGCGAATCGGCAATAGCCGATTAGGTTTCAATCGCGACCCGCACAATAATTCCGGCTTGCGCCAATATCGTAGCAGCGCGTCGCCATTGCCTGATCATGCTGCGATCGGATAGGCTAAAGTTGTGACGCGGGCTGAAATCTCCTCTTCCCGGCGTACCAGGATAGGAGTTGCCCTGGGCGTCGCGCTTATCCACATTCTTGCGATAATCGGACTCATCCACGCCTTCGCGCCGGATTTGCCGGAGCGAGTGGCGAAGCAGGTGGGGGAGGTGCTCACCGTCACGGTGACCGCCCCCACACCTACGCCCACGCAAGAGCCTTCGAAGGATACCCAGCGAGCAGGAGCGGCAGGAGAGGTAGGGAAGAAGGCTGTGCCGAAGGAAGTCTCTGCCGCCAAGCCAAAGATCGCCATCGCCAAACAGGCTGCCCCGACGGTTAGTTCGACCGGCAGTGCAGTCACGTCGGGTGCGCGTGATACAGGCCAGGGCACGGGTGCTGGCGGAGCGGGTTCGGGAACCGGCTCCGGAACGGGAGGGCCGGGGCAGGGCTCAGGCGGCGGCACCCCGCTCCAGAAGATTGCGGGAGAGATCAACTCGGCTCGCGACTTCCCTCGTGAGACCCGTGATCTTCGGGATGGTAGCTACGTGATTGTTGCCCTGACCGTCGGCACTGACGGCCGGGTGAAGGGATGCCGTATTGTCACCGCCAGCAGAGATTCCGAAGCGGACAGAATCACCTGTCGTCTTGCCACGGAGCGCTTTCGCTTCCGGCCTGCGACTGACGCTGCGGGCAGTCCTGTCGCGTCGGTTTACGGCTGGCGGCAGGAATGGTGGGTCGGGCCGCGTAAAAAATCCGGCTAGCGGCTTGGAGCCGCACACCTTCTCATGCATTCTGGAGCGACATGACCCAGATTGTTCCCGTTATCCTGTGTGGCGGCAGCGGCACCCGCCTTTGGCCGCGTAGCCGGGCTACCAAGCCCAAGCCTTTCCTGCCGCTGACCGGCGAACGCACTCTGTTCGAACAGACTGTCGGACGTTGTCTTTCTCAGCCCGGTTTCGCGCCTCCCGTGATCGTCACGGGCCAGGATCATCTTCCGCATGTGGAGGACCAGCTTTCCGAAGCGCCCGACGCATCCATCATCGTGGAACCGGCGGCAAGGAATACGGCAGCTGCCATTGCTCTAGCCGCCTACCGCCTGCCTGAGGATGCCGTCATGCTGGTTTGCCCGAGCGATCATCACATTGCGGACTGTACGGCGTTTGTTGCGGCCGCCCGCTCCGCAGCTGCTTTGGCGGAAGAAGGCTGGCTGGTATCGTTCGGGATAGAGGCGAAGTCGCCTGAAACGGGTTTTGGCTATCTCAAGCGTGGCGAGAGCGTGGGTAGCAACGGGTTCCGCGTCGCCCAGTTTGTCGAAAAGCCAGACCTGGACCGGGCAAGTTCGTTTCTGGAAGCTGGCGAATATGCCTGGAATGGCGGAATATTCGCCTTTCAAGTCAAAAGCTTTCTGACTGAACTTGAAGTCTATCGTCCGCTTATTGCGCAAACCGTTCGAAAGTCAGTTGAGGCGGGCATCTCTGATGGCCGCCGCTTTCACCCCGAGACAAAGGCATTCTCAGCGGTTGAGGCGGAATCGGTCGATTATGCCGTCATGGAAAATACTTCGCGTGCCGCCATGGTGCCCGCCGACATGGGTTGGTCGGACATCGGCAACTGGGAGGCGCTTCATGCGGCGAGGGAGCGGGATCATGACGGCAACAGCGTAGTCGGTTCGGCCGAGCTTGTGGACTGCGCCAACGTGCTGGTCGATACAGACGGCCCGCGCGTTTCGGTGATCGGCCTTAGCAATGTGATTGTCGTCGTCGATGGCGACGAAGTATTGGTAACAACGTCAGAGGGTGCCCAGAAAGTCGGAAAACTTTCGGGAGCAATGAACCAATGAGCGCCAATCTTCCCATCCGCCAGGTCGCGAAGCCATGGGGCCGCGACGTGCTCCCGCAGCCCTTCGAAGCCCCCCCGGGAGAGCGTATCGGCGAGATCTGGTTCGAGCCGCCGCAGCAGCTTGATGAGTTGCTCGTCAAATACATCTTCACCACCGAGAAGCTGTCGGTGCAGGTCCACCCTTCCGAACAGCAGCTTCCCGGCCACGGCAAGGAGGAATGCTGGCTGGTGATCGATGCCCAGCCTGGCGCGGAGCTTGGCATCGGGTTCCGCGAGCCGATTTCGGCAGAGGCGATGCGCGCCGCTGCACTTGATGGCAGCATCGAGGATTTGCTGGTCTGGCGCCCGGTCCATCCCGGCGATTTCTTCTACATCCCGGCCAACACGGTGCATGCCATCGGCGCGGGCGTTAGCTTGATCGAGGTGCAGCAGAATTCGGACGTTACCTACCGCCTCTATGACTATGGACGCCCGCGTGAGCTTCACCTCGAAGAGGGCATGGGAGTCGCCAAGGGTACAGTTTACCCGGCAGACCTGCACCTGCGCGTGCCTGACCGCGATGACGTGCAACTGGTGGAAGGACCCTGGTTCCGCTTCGATCAGCTTCAGGGTCTGCCGACGGAAGATGTCGCGATGCGTTATGCGCGGAAGCCCCTGCTTGTGATCCCGCGCATGGGGAGCGCGCGCATCGGAAACGAGGAAATTCAGCCCGGCGGCTGTGGACTTGCTGCAGAGTTGGGGCATGTGGCCTTCGATCCGGGCGGGACTTGCCTGATCGCCCAGCCCTGCGCCTCTTGATCACAAGTCTCCGGGGGCTAATGTCGGATCTCCCTGAGGAGAGCCTGTCTTGTCCACCATACATTCTGTCCCCGCCGAATGGGCGAGCCGCGCCTATGTCGATGCCGCCGGCTATGCCGAGAAGTATCGCCGCTCGATAGAGGAGCCCGAGGCTTTCTGGCGTGAGGAAACCGCCCGGCTCGACTGGATCAAGCCGTGGACGAAGCTGTCCGAGTGCAGCTTCGACGAGGCGGATTTTGGGATCGAGTGGTTCTCGGATGGCACGCTGAACGTCTCTGCCAACTGTCTCGATCGTCACCTTGCCGAGCGCGGCGATACCGTGGCAATTATCTGGGAGGGCGACGATCCATCTCAGCAGCGCAAGATCACCTATCGTGAACTGCATGAGGACGTCTGCCGCTTTGCCAATGCGCTGAAGCGGCTGGGGACGAAGCGGGGCGACCGAGTCACGATCTACCTGCCGATGATCCCCGAGGCTGCAGTTGCGATGCTCGCCTGTTCGCGCATCGGGGCGATCCACTCGGTCGTGTTCGGCGGCTTTTCTCCCGAAGCGCTGGCAGGGCGCATCCAGGACTGTGACAGCCGCATTGTAGTGACCGCTGACGGTGGAATGCGTGGCGGCAAGCAGGTTCCGCTGAAGGCCAACGTCGATATGGCGCTTGGCCATTGCACCTCGGTCGAGGCGGTGCTGGTTGTCCGTCATACCGGGGCCACCGTGCCCATGCAGGCAAACCGCGACCACTGGTGGCATGAAGAGCGCGAGGCTGTTTCAGCCGACTGCCCGCCCGAAGAGATGAACGCGGAAGACCCGCTGTTCGTTCTCTACACCTCAGGCTCGACCGGAAAGCCCAAGGGCGTGCTGCACACCACCGGCGGCTATCTTACCTGGGCGGCGATGACGCATCACTACGTCTTCGATTACCGGCCGGGCGAGGTCTATTGGTGCGCCGCTGACGTGGGCTGGGTGACGGGGCACTCCTATGTCGTCTATGCTCCGTTGGTGAACGGCGCGACGCAGGTGATGTTTGAGGGCGTACCGAACTATCCCGATCACAGCCGCTTCTGGCAGATCATTGACCGCTATCAGGTGAACATCTTCTACGGCGCCCCCACGGCGCTGCGCGCCCTGATGCGGGAAGGCGATGAATGGGTGGCAAAAACATCGCGCAAGTCATTGCGATTGCTCGGAACAGTTGGGGAGCCCATCAACCCGGAAGCGTGGGAATGGTACTGGCGCGTGGTGGGTGAGGGGCGCTGCCCCATCGTCGACACCTGGTGGCAGACCGAAACCGGCGCCTGCATGATGACGCCGCTTCCCGGCGCCCATGCGTTGAAACCCGGTGCTGCTTCATTCCCGATGTTCGGTGTCGTGCCGCAGATCGTCGATGGCGAGGGGAAGGTGCTGGACGGCGCGACTGAGGGGAACCTCTGCATCACGCAAAGCTGGCCCGGCCAGATGCGCACCGTCTGGGGCGATCATGCCCGCTTCTTCCAGACCTATTTCACCACTTATGCCGGCAAGTACTTCACCGGCGACGGCTGCCGCCGGGACGAGGACGGATACTACTGGATCACCGGCCGTGTGGACGACGTGATCAACGTGTCCGGCCACCGCATGGGCACGGCCGAGGTCGAAAGCGCGCTTGTGGCCCACGCCAAGGTGGCAGAGGCAGCAGTCGTCGGCATGCCGCACGAGATCAAGGGGCAGGGCATCTACGCTTATGTCACGACCAATGCCGAGGTTGAGCCGGACGAGGCGCTGCGCAAGGAACTGGTCCAGTGGGTCCGCCGGGAGATCGGCCCTATCGCGACGCCAGACGTGATCCACTTTGCCCCGGCGCTGCCCAAGACCCGCTCCGGCAAGATCATGCGCCGCATCCTGCGCAAGATCGCGGAAGGCGACACGTCGAACCTTGGCGATACCTCGACGCTGGCCGATCCGGGCGTGGTGGACGTGCTGGTGCAAACCCGCGCATGATCGCACAGACCATCCAACTGGCGCTGGCCCCGGTGTTCGTGCTGGTGGCGATCGGCAACATCCTCAACCTGCTGTCGACGCGCCTCAGCCGCATAGTTGATCGCTGGCGTCACCTTGAGGGGCGGCACCTCGCTACCGAGGGGCTGGAGCACGATCTGGTGGTGATCGAAATCCGCGCCATCGACCAGCGCATCAAGCTGATAGGCCGCGCCATGCGCCTGCTGGTGATCGCCAGTCTTGCCATCGGCATAACGGTAGCGGTGCTGTTCCTTGAGGAGATCGTGCACCTCAATCTGCAGTTAGTGGCGGCCGGGTTCTTCTTCGTGGCGATAGCGCTGCTGATGTGGGGGCTGATGCTGTTCCTGCGCGAGACGCAAGTGGCGGCGAAGCAACTAAGGATACCGACGGATTTTCTGGAGTTGGAGCGGAGGATTTGAGGCGCGGAGGAGAACCAGCGATACTCAGCGAGTCTTTGTGCCTACAGTCGCTATTGCCCAGAACAAGATACCCGCGGCGATGCCATAAATCGCGATGGTGCCCGTAAATTGAAGCTGCAGTTGCCAGCCGTAAGCGGTCATGCTGCCATCAACTACTGTAGCTTTACCACCGATGCTCGCTTGATCCGGACTCGGGAGAATCATTGTCAGGAACAGCCATGGTAGACCTGCGATGGCCGCGCCTGCGATGGCGCAATTGAGCCAAGTTCCTTTGAACCGTTCTCGAAGGAACAAATAGGCAGGAATGCCGACGATCAGAGCTATGGGATACGCGCCGAACAACGCAAAGAGGATCGCTGGCCGCCACACGCGTTCAAAGGAATCCTGTAGTCCATCATATCCTGGGTTAACCCCGGCCATCAGTAGTGCTGCGACGCCCGGAACAATTGCAAAGGCCAAGATCACGCGCCAGCGCGGCGGGAATCGATTGTCGGGTGCAGGCTCTGGCATTTGATCTAATTACAGCGAAAATCTATCTAAGTCAGCAGCTTCCGCCCCTTGTCCTCAATCGCCCCGCGGATCATCGGCTCAACAAACGACAGCGCCGGGGGCAGGTTCACTGTGAACACAAGCTGTGCGTCCTCTATGTCGATGGCGCCGGTCACTTCCTGCATCATTGCGCGAACCACCAGCGTGGCGCGGTCTTCGCTTGCCCAGCCGGTCTCGACCTCGGCAAGGCCGCCGGGGACAAATTGCGCTACCTCTGGCAGTCGGCCTTGCAATCTCCGGCGGACTTCTTCGCGACCAAGGTTGTGGGGGATGGCGATGCGCATCGGCCCTATTCTTCCACCCCGGCGCCGTACTTGTAGTCAAGGAAGCGGGTCTGGACGGCGAGGCTGTCGATCTGCCCTTCGGCAAGTTGGCGGGTCACGCGGTCGACTTCGTGGCTTATCCTGCCGAGGCTGTCGGCAAGCTGATCGTCCGGCGTCAATCCGCCGCGCTTTTCGGAGCGCAAGTGGCGCGGGATTGAGGTGTAGGCGGAAACGACGCCCGGCAGGTGTTCGCCCACCAGCTTGCGGACTTCGGCAATGGCAGGCTGCTTTTCGTCGAGCCCTTCAAGCTGCACGCCCAATGCATCCAGCTGCAGGCCCAGCCTGTCGACAAGCTGCACGGCCGGGGCGGGCAGGGCGGGGCGTTGGGCCTCCAACCACAGCTCCGTATTGCCGACCAGCGTGCGTGCGCTGCCGCGGTTCAGCTTGGCCTGTTCGGGCACCTTCAGGCGTGGGAAGCTCGCGAACAGCACCACCGCGCCGACCATGGCAAGGAAGGTCAGCATCACGCCGGTAAAGCCGATGCCATCAAGGATCAGCCCGGCGGCGAGCGCAGCAATAATGATTGCGCCAACAGCAGCGCCCATGCGCGTCGCCTTGCGGAGCATGTGCTGGCGGCGGATCTCCGCCGAACGCTTGCCGATGGAGCCAGTGCGCCGCCCGCCAGCCTGTTGCCGGACAAGTGATGCGCGCGCCTCTGACAGTACGCGGTCGCTGTTATGGGCGGGGGAGGTCATCGAAGCGCCTTACCCCTCAAGGCTCAGCAGCGAAGGCTCGTCCGTCGCCAGCTTTGCCTGTGCGGCGCCTTCTGCACGGGCGATGTAGCCCTTGGACTTCTCGACCTCGTTTGTGAGGGTGTCGACCGTCTGCTTCATGGAATCGAGCGCTTTCACCTTGAAGGTGTCGATGGAGTCCATCGTGTCATAGATGTTCTGGAAGGCGCGTTGCAGCGTCTCCAGCGGGATGGTGGATGCAGCGGCCTGTTCGTGGATCTTGCCGGTCTGGTCTTTCAGCAGCTGTCCGGTGGAATCGATGATGCCGGCGGTCGTGGAATTGAGCGCGGTGATCTGCGCCAGAACGAGCCGCTGGTTCGACATGGCCTGAGCCACGGTAACGGCAGTGCGAAGCGCGCCCACGGTGGTCGTGCTGGCGCGGTCCACACCCTTCACCAGCTCGACATTGTTCTTCTTGACGAGATCGAGCGCGAGATAGCCCTGAACCGTGACCGCCATCTGCGTCAGCAGGTCTTGCGTACGCTGGCGGACATAGAACAGCGCGCTTTCGCGGATCGCCTTGGCCTTGGCAGGGTCGGTGGCGTCAAGATCGGCCGCCTTTTCCTCAAGCCGGGCGTCCAGCGTCCTTGAGATGTGGATCATCTGCTCAAGGTTGCCCATGCCTTCCCAGAGTTTCTGCCGCTCTACGTCGATGGCGGCATTGTCCATCAGCAGCTCGTCCTTGCCGGAGGACAGGCGTTCCAGGATCGCCTGAATGTGCCCCTGCGAGGATGTGTAGCTGTCGAAATACCGCTTCATGCTGTTGCCGAAGGGGATGATGCCCAGGAACTTGCGGCCCGATGACAGCTTGCCCTGACGGCCGGGGTCGAGTTCCTCAACTGTGCGGCGCAGTTCGGAAAGGTTGGCACCGACGCCGGTATCCTTGTCCATCGCGCGCACCGGGCGGTCGAGGAAGCGGTTCGACATGGCGGCGGTCGCCGCGATTTCCTTGCGACCCATATTGGTCAGCTGATCGACCCGCTTGCCAAATTCGGGCGAATTCGCGTCGTGCGCGACGAGGTCGGCGATGAAGCTTTCGACCTTTTCTTCCAGCTTGGACTTCTGGTCAGCCGTTACCGGCACCAGGCCGATGGCCTGTTCCGGAGCAACGACGGGCACGGGATCGGGCGGGGTCAGCGTGATGGCTGGCGATGCGGTCGCGGTGTCAGTCGGCGTAGTGGCCATTGCGGGAAGGCTCCGTAAATCTTCTGGCGGGGAACATGGGATGTCTTTCCCGCCGCTGCAAGCTGTATTATCCGGATAAGACAGGCGCGGCAAGCGGTGGGAATTAGGACGGCAGGGGTGCCATTTGCCGATGGACAAGCCCGGCCCTTGCCCTACACCTGCGGATTGGGGAGTGGATTATGAGGAGAAGCCGGTGATTCCGGACAACGGGACAGGCGTGCCTTTGACTGCCAAGCAGGAATGGAAGCAGGGCTGGACGCTGGTGATGGCGACCTTTGTCGGCTTCTCGTTCCTGTCCATCATGACCGGTTCTCTCAGCATGTTCATCGAACCGGTGGGCAATGAGTTCGGCTGGAGCCGCACTCTGACATCATCGGGCTTTACCATCGCCTCGGTCATCACGGCGCTGCTTTCGCCTCCATTCGGAATGGCGGTGGATCGTTGGGGATCGCGCCGGATTGCGCTGCCGGGGATCATCCTGACGATCTGCTGCATCTGCGCTTTCAGCACGGCGAGTGGTTCGCCGGTGCAGTGGTTCGCTCTGTGGATCGTCTATGCGATCATCTCGATCACGGTGAAAACGACCGTCTGGACTGCAGCGGTCGCGGGTATGTTTACCGCCTCGCAGGGGCTCGCTCTGGGCATCACCCTTTGCGGCACGGCTGCGGCGCAAGCCATTCTCCCCCCGATCGCAAACTGGCTGATCGATGATTTCGGCTGGCGCATGGCCTATGTGTGGCTGGGCCTCGGCTGGGGCGGCGTGACTTTCGTTGTCTGCCTGTTCTTTCTTTTCGACGCACATGACAAACGCAGGAAGGTGGCGCGCGCTGCGCCCGCGGGGACGGCAAAGAAGGCCGACAGGCCGGACTTTCCCGGTCTCACCATTCCCGAGGCGTGGCGCAGCCTGGCGCTATGGCGGATTGCCATTTCGACGCTGCTCATGATGGCGCTGACGCTGGGGTTGACCATTCACCAGATCCCGATCCTGACCGAAGCCGGCGTTTCGCGCACCAACGCAGCCCTGCTGGCAAGCCTTGCTGGTGTGGCCGGCATTGCGGGCAAGCTGATTACCGGTGTCCTGCTTGATCGTTACAACGCAAACTGGATCGGTGGCCTTACGCTTGCTGCCACAGCATTTGCCTTTGGCCTGCTGATCGACGGGGTTCATTCGCCCGCGCTCATCGTCTTTGCCATGGTCGTCAACGGCTATACCCAAGGCACAAAACTGCAGATCAATGGTTACCTGACCGCGCGTTTTGCCGGGATGAAGAACTTCGGCACGATCTATGGCTTCATGAATGCGGTGATTGCCTTTGGTTCGGCCATGGGACCGCTGATTGCCGGCTTTGCCTATGACCAGCGCGGCGACTATGGCCTGTTTCTGATCGCGGGCGTGATCGGTTCGATCATCTGCGGCCTGCTGCTTCTGACACTGCCGGCCTATCCGAACTGGGACAGGAAGCAGTCCGATGTCGAGGCGTTCGCCTAGGGCTTGTTGCTTGAGCTTGGCTTCTTGGTCATTGCCCGATACCGGCGGGTAAACAAACACCGGACGGGAGAATGCGGTGAAACTGGAAAAGGTGACAGCGGCGCAGGAATGGAAGTCCGGCTGGACGCTTGTGCTGGCGTCCGCTGTGGGCTTCTCGTTCTTTTCCATCATGCTGTCAGCCACCGGTCTGTTCATGGGGCCGCTGGCGGACGAATTCGGCTGGAGCCGGACGCTGCTTTCCACCGGGCCGTCCATCGCGACGGTAATGACCGCGCTGCTCTCTCCATTTTTCGGCATGCTGATCGATCGCTACGGTTCGCGGCGCATGGCGATACCCGGCATTATCCTGACGATGCTTGCTACCGCCGCGTTTGGTCTTGCCAATGGCTCCCAGTTCCAGTGGCTGGCCTTGTGGTTCGTATTCGGACTTGTTGCCGTCAGCATCAAGTCCACCGTCTGGACTGCTGCCGTGTTGGGCGTGTTCCAGAAGTCACGCGGACTTGCACTGGGACTGACGTTGGCGGGCACTGCGGTGGCGCAAGTTATCGTGCCGCCTCTCGGCAACTACCTGATTACCGAATTCGGTTGGCGCTGGGCCTATGTCGGGCTGGCAGCGGGCTGGGGCGGGGTCACGCTGATCCTGTGCCTGTTCTTCTTCTTCGACGCCCGAGACCGGACGGCGCGCGCTGCGGCAAAGGCTGGCGCTCCCGCCGTGACCGCAAGTTCCGTGGACCTGCCGGGCCTTACCATTGCGCAGGCCCGGAGCGATTCCGCTCTTTGGCGCATCGGTATATCCAATTTCGTGGTCATGCTGCTCACCATGGGCCTGATGATGCACCTCATCCCGATTCTGACGGATGCTGGCGTGTCGCGCGAAACTGCCGCCTGGCTCAGCAGCCTTGGCGGAATCGCGGGAATTATCGGCAAGCTGACTACTGGTTGGCTACTTGACCGCTATCGGCCCAACTGGACCGGCGGCATAACGTTGGGCGCGGCGAGCGTTACATTCGCGGTGCTGATGTGGGGCCTCCATTCGCCTGCATGGGTCATCGTCGGTCTGATCGTGAACGGCTATGCCGCGGGCACCAAGACGCAGATCACCGGCTTCCTGACGCAGGGCTATGCCGGAATGCGCAACTTCGGCGCGATCTATGGCGTCATGGCCGCGATGATGGCGTTGGCGGCGGGCGTCGGTCCGATGATTGCCGGTGCCGTCTATGACCTGACCGGAGGGTACGAGCCGTTCCTGTTGGTCGGGGCTATCGGGTGCGCATTTGGCGGGATCATGATTTTCAGCCTGCCGCCCTATCCGAGGTGGGACAAGGACGAGCCTGAGGCTGCGGTATTCTCGTAGCGGGACTTATTGGTCGGGCTTGCTGCGGCCGGTATTCTTTCGGGCTTCGGTCAGGTCTGGGCACGCGACGCATGGGCCATCCATCGCACATCGTGCCGTAGTGCGGCATTGCCTCTCTTCGTCTGACAGGTCAGTTGCCGACCCATTTCGGCTGGGCGGCCTTGCGCGCTGCCGGGTCGGCTGCGGCTTGGGAGCGGGCATTGTGGAAGGTTGCGGCTGGCCTGCCTGCTGGGGCGCTGGCTTGGGCGGTTCTGCTGATCCTGCGCCAAAGGGAACCGTTAGAAGCAATCCCACTGCGGCAAGCGCAGTCAGCTTTGCACGCTTACTCGGCATGTTCCCCTCCTTGCGTGTGGAGTGACACCACAACAACGACGAGTACGTTGGACCTGTCAGCGCGCCGCGAGGGGCGCGCTGATCAAGTCTTGCCAATTGATACGCTATTGTGCGCCCGATTGGGAGCGCGCGATTACATTACGCCGCGAGGCTGAACGGTTCGATCTCACCCGAAAGGTACAGCTTCTTCGCCTTGGCGCGGCTGAGCTTGCCCGAGCTGGTGCGGGGCAGGCTCTTGGGCGGCACCAGTTCGACCACGCAGTTCATACCGGTGATCGAACGCACCTTGTCGCGGATCTGGTCGCGCAAGGCGATGCGCTTGATCGGGTCGGACACGCGGCAGTGGACGAGCACTGCAGGGGTTTCCTCGCCATTTTCCATCTCGATGGAGAAGGCGGCGATGTCGCCGTGGTTGAATCCGGGAAGCTGTTCAACGGCCCACTCGATGTCCTGCGGCCAGTGGTTCTTGCCGTTGATGATGATCATGTCCTTCGCCCGGCCGACGATGAACAGATAGCCATTGGCCATGTAGCCCATATCGCCCGTGTCCAGCCAGCCATCGACAAGGCACGCCTCGGTCGCTTCGGGGTCACGGAAATAGGAATGCATGACGCTGGGGCCTGCGCACCAGACCTTGCCGATCTGGTGATCGCCAAGCGCGCTGTTGTCCTCGCGCCGGACTTCCACTTCCATGTCGCGCACGGGCTTGCCGCAGTTGACGATGGCGCGGTAGCGGGCAGGGCGTGAAATGTCGCGGGGACGGCCGGAAAGGCGCTCTTCCTCGACCAGTTCAACGCGGATACCTTCACCCGGGGGCATCAGGGTAACGGCCAGCGTAGCCTCTGCCAGGCCATAGCTGGGCATGAAGGCCGAGGCCTTGAAACCGGCAGAGGCAAAGGCGTTGACGAAGCTCTGCATCACGTCCGGCCGGATCATGTCGGCGCCGTTGCCTGCAAGCCGCCAGCGCGACAGGTCGAAACGCTCTGTCACATGGCTCTGGCTGGAGATGCGCCGGGCGCAGATGTCATAGCCAAAGGTCGGTGAATAGGAGCAGGACGTGCCGGGATTGCGGCTGATGAGGTCAAGCCACGCCAACGGACGGCGGGCGAAATCCTCGGTCTTGAGGTAGTCGACGGAAATCTGGTTGGCGATCAGCGACAGGAAGCAGCCGACCAGGCCCATGTCATGATACCACGGCAGCCAACTGATGCAGCGGTCGCTCTCCACCACCTGCATGCCGTGGCTGTGCGCGGCAAGGTTCGACATCAGTGCGCCATGGGTGACGGCGACGCCATGCGGGAAACGGGTCGATCCGCTGGAATACTGCAGGTAGCAGATGTCGTCCGCGCCCACTTCGGGGAACTTGCATTCGGGCGCGGGCTCAAGCGCGAAGTCTTCCCACGCGGTGCCTTCGCAGCCCTGCCGCTTTGCTGCCGCGCTGGCCATCTCGGCGATCTCGCCCGGATAGATCAGCATCTTCGGGTCGCAGCTGGAAAGCTGGACGCAAAGCTGGTCGATGTAATTGTCCTTTCCGCCAAAGCTGGTGGGCAGGGGCAGGGGCACCGGCCAAGCCCCTGCATAGATGGCGCCGCAGAACAGGGCGGCGAAATCCGGACCCGTCTCGGCGATCAGGGCAACTCGATCACCCTTTTCAATGCCGCGCGCGATAAAACGCCGTGCGGCGACCAGCGCATCCTCGCGCAGTTCGCTATAGGGATAGACCCGCGCAAGATTGCCGCGCGGATCGTGAAAATTCAGCCCGCGCTTGCCTTGGGCAGCGTAGTCCAACGCTTCGCCGAATGTGGAAAAATCCGCAAATCGACGCGGAAGCGCGTCCTCATTCGGGGTAGGAACCAGTTCCGTGCCCGTGCCCTGCACCGGCGAAACGGCTTCGTTCATATGCATTAACCCGTTGTTATATCACATTTAATAATGCGGTCGATGGCGGCTCGCACAGGCTGCATATACAGAGCTTTGGCTGCGCGTCACCCCCTGTCAGGCGCGCGAAGGCTCCCCCTTTGCCTTCGACTGTGGCACGATTATGGCCAAATGGTGACGCATCCACAGCGCAGTTCATCGCAAAAGAGCAAGCCCCGTCCGCTAAATCCGGCCCGGCTGGAGGAAATGGCGCTCGCCTATGTCGCCCGTTTCGCCACCAGCGCGGCCAAGTTGGAAGCCTATCTCAAGCGCAAATTGAGAGAGCGCGGCTGGGATGGGGAAGGGGAGCCGGACACGGCCGCACTGGTCGCGCGCTTCGTCGCGGCGGGCTATGTCGATGACGAGGCCTGGGCGCGAGCGAAG
Organism: Novosphingobium sp.; assembly: GCA_040509895.1. Taxonomy (GTDB): domain Bacteria; phylum Pseudomonadota; class Alphaproteobacteria; order Sphingomonadales; family Sphingomonadaceae; genus Novosphingobium. The sequence goes on from JBEVKC010000135.1 coordinate 23,640, forward strand.
AGCGGCAGCCTGCTGCGGCGCGGCTATGGCATGCGCCGCGTGTCGCAGGCTCTGGGTGCCGGGGGCATTTCCGAAGACCTGAGGGAGAGCGTCCGTCCTGCCGAGGGGGAACAGCGCCGCGCCGCGCTGGCTCTTGCCCGCAAGCGCGGTTTCGGGCCGTTCGGGCGGGAGGCTCCCGATCGCGAGAAGCGCGAAAAGCAACTCGCGGCGATGTTGCGCGCCGGTCATGCGCTGGACAGTGCCCGCGAATTGGTGAATGCCCCCAGCGAAGAAGCGGCCGAAGAATGGGCTGCAGGATTCGACGAAAACTGATTGGCTGACGAAGGCTGCTGATGCGAATGTCCCAGAAGTTTGCGGCCCAGATGTTTGCGGCCATTGCGCTCGCGCTTGCCTCCTGTTCGCCGCATGCCGACGGCGGCGCAACGGCATTCGCGCGGGAAACCCCCGCCCGGCATGCTGAGTCCGGGCTTCCGGTCGCGCCGCTGACGGTGCATCGTGGTAATGCCAGGCTCGCCTTCAAGGTTGAGGTGGCGAGCACCAGTGCCGAACAGGCAAAAGGCCTGATGTTCCGCACTGCGCTGGGGCCGGACGAGGGCATGATCTTCCCGATGAACCCGCCGCGCCCGGCGGCCTTCTGGATGAGAAATACGGTCATTCCTCTCGACATCATCTTTATCGGTGTCGACGGGCGGATCCTCAACATCGCCGCTAATGCGGAGCCATATTCCGAACGCCCGTTGCCCTCAGCCGGCGAAGTGAAGGGAGTGTTGGAACTGCGGGGCGGCCGGGCGGCGGAACTGGGTATCGTTCCGGGCGACAAGGTTACCTGGTAACCTGCGGACGCGAACACACCCCCTTGCTCGTCACCCCATACTTCCCCTATGCGCTGGGGCCATGGGAATCCTCTCGAAGATCTTCACCTGGTGGGATGGTGCGACAATCGGCACGCTGCTCGACAGCAGTATGCGCGGGGAGCATGTCGGCACCGATGCGCAGGGCAACCGTTATTTCCGCGCGAAGCGGCGCCGTGCCGCTGGTCAACCGTTCGGCGGCTCCGAACGTCGCTGGGTGATCTACAACGGCGCCAATGATGCCAGCCGCGTGCCGGCCGAATGGCATGGCTGGCTGCACGGCAGCTTTGACGGCGTTCCCGAAAGCAACCTGCCCCCGGCTCGCATCTGGGAGGTTGATTACACGCCCAACGCCACTGGTACCGCGCTCGCCTATCGCCCGCAGGGCGCGCTTGAGCGGGGCGGCCAGCGCGCACGCGCGACGGGCGATTACGAAGCCTGGACGCCGGACGCCTGACGGGTGAGGCGGGCTTTTGCCCTGACGCTGCTTTGTGCGCCGCTGCTTGGCGCGCTGGTAGCCTGCGGCAGCGAATCCGGCGGTGGGGACGATGAAAAGGACATACCCGAGGCCGTTGTGCCCAAGGTGGTCGCGCCTGCGGTTGAAAGCGAATACGGCACCCCGGTAAAGGACCGCGTCGCCACGATCGGCGTGCTGAATAAGCGCAACAACCTGACTCAGGATATTGTCATGAAGTCCGGCGAATCGCGCCGGATCGGCAACCTGATCGTCCGTGTCGCGACCTGCGAACGTTCACTCCCCTGGGAAACCCCGCCAGAGATCGGCGCCTTTGTGCAGGTGTTCGTCGAAGAGCGTCCCCAACCGAGCCAGGCGCTGGCATGGCGCAAGGTGTTCTCGGGTTGGTTGTTCCGCAATTCGCCGTCGCTCAACGCTGTCGAGCATCCGATCTATGACGTCTGGGTCAAGGATTGCGCGATGAAGTTCCCCGGCGAGGAAGAAGACCCGGCCGAGGCAGCATCCTCCAGCAAGGCGGCAAAGCCTGCGGGCAAGGCTACGCCAAGCCCCGAGGCATCGCCGGCTGCAACGCCTTCGCCATCTCTGGCGCCAAGCCCGTCACCAGCCGTCGCGCCGTCCCCCGACAGCACAGAATAGGGCCGCTGCGCTGCCTTCAGCAGCGCGTGATAACGCCGCTGGCTGATCTCCACCGCACCCATTGATGCAAGGTGGGGGGTCATGAACTGGCAATCGAGCAATTCGGCATCGCAGCACTGCAGCGCCATTACCAGCCAAGCCAGAGCGACTTTTGAGGCATCACGCTCACGGCTGAACATGCTTTCGCCGCAGAACACCCGGTCAAACCCGACGCCATAGAGACCGCCCACCAGCTGGCCGTCGTGCCAGCATTCGATCGAGTGTGCGCGGCCAAGTTCATGCAGCCGCTGATAGCTCGCGGCGATACGATCGCTGATCCAGCTTTCTCCATCGCCGTCGGTGCGCGGTGCGGCGCAGGCGTCCATCACGTCGGCGAAGGCCCTGTTGCAGGTCACGGCGAATCGTCCCCGCCGCAGTGTCCGTGCCAGCGATCGCGAAAGGTGGAAGCCATCGAGAGGCAGAATCGCTCGCCGGCGCGGCTCTACCCAGAAAATCTCTGGATCGTCGCGGCTGTCCGCCATCGGGAATATACCCTCCCGATAGGCAAGCATCAGCTGCCCGGGCGGAATGATGGGAGGGGTGGAGAGGGAGCGCACGGTTGTCAGAGTAACAAATCGCGGGCTTGGGAAAAATGGGCAGGTGTGGGATTTTGTCGCATTGAGTGGGTGTGGACGAGATATGTTGCAGGGAAATTGCCGGAACGCTCACAGGTTCCTGTCATCTGGCCTTGTCATCCTCCACCCAAGCATCTAGAGGCACCCCCGCCCGCAGGAGTGTAGCTCAGTTGGTAGAGCATCGGTCTCCAAAACCGAGGGCCGTGGGTTCGAGTCCCTCCACTCCTGCCAGCGGGCGCCCCGCTTGCAATTTCTTTGGGCGAAGGTTAAGTCACCGCCCACCTTCCGACATCGGAAATCTGCTGCCCTTCCCGGTCGACCTGCTCCAGGCGCCGGGGCGGCGCTTTCCCCTTGGCGGAAGCTGCGAAGGACTGAAGTAATGGAAGAACGTGAAGCCAAGCCCCGCGTAAGTGTCGGCGAGTTCATGCGCCAGGTGCAGGCAGAGGCGCGCAAGGTCTATTGGCCCAGCCGGCAGGAGACTGTCACCACCGCCATTTTCGTGGGCATCATGATGGTGCTTCTGGCTGGCTTCTTCCTTGGCATCGATTCAATTTTCGGCACTGCCGTGCGCTGGCTTTTGACGCTGGCCTGATAGTCGCCCCAACTTACCGAGAGAGAGCACATGGCCCGCTGGTACATCATCCACGCCTATTCCGGCTTTGAGAACAAGGTGCGCGATTCGATCCTCGCGGAGGCCGAGCGCATTAACCTGTCTGAACTGGTCGAGGCGGTCGAAGTCCCCACCGAGACGATCACCGAGGTGAAGCGCGGCAAGAAGGTCCAGGTCGAACGCAAGTTCATGCCCGGCTACGTCCTCGCCAAGCTGACGATGAACGACGACATTTATCACCTGGTGAAGAACACGCCGAAGGTGACAGGCTTCCTCGGTTCGTCTGGCAAGCCGCAACCGATTTCCGACCGTGAGGCCGCCCGCTATTTCGGCGCCCGCGAACAGGCCGCTGCCGAACCGCGCAAGCACGTTTCGGTCGATTACGAGATTGGCGATTCCGTCAAGGTGCTCGACGGCCCCTTCGCCAGCTTCAACGGCGTGGTGGAAGAGCTCGATTTCGACAAGAACCGCGTCAAGGTTTCGGTGTCGATCTTTGGTCGCGCAACGCCGGTCGAACTGGACTTCGAGCAGGTCGAACTGTCGAAGTAAGCAGCCTCTCCCGACGGGAGAGGGAAGCAGTCATTGCAATTGTGCGCCGTTCCAGCTATCGGCGCGCGCTTCCGGCAGCATTGCTGGCGGATATCCGTGCGGGAGAGGGCTTCGGTCCTTGCTTGACCGCTCACTCTGAGAGTCCCGGTTTGCCGTGGCTCAACAGGAAGAAAGGAGGCCACCCGTGGCCAAGAAGATTGAAGGCTATATCAAGCTGCAGGTGCCCGCGGGCGCCGCAAACCCGTCACCGCCGATCGGTCCTGCACTGGGTCAGCGCGGTGTGAACATCATGGAGTTCTGCAAGCAGTTCAACGCTGCAACGCAGGAACTCGAAAAGTCGATGCCGATCCCGACGATCATCACCGTCTATGCGGATCGCAGCTTTACGTTCATCACCAAGACTCCGCCGGCTTCGTTCCTCATCAAGAAGGCTGCCAACCTGAAGTCGGGCTCGAAGGAGCCGGGCAAGGTTTCCGCCGGAACGATCAAGCGTTCGCAGCTGGCAGAGATCGCCCAGACCAAGTTTGCCGATCTCAACGCCAACGACATCGAGCAGGCGACGAAGATCATTGAAGGTTCTGCCCGTTCGATGGGCCTTCAGGTTGTGGAGGGCTAACGACATGGCAAAGCAGAGCAAGAAGCAGAAGTCGCTGACCGAAAAGCTGGGCGACAACCAGAAGCTGTACGGCGTCGATGAGGCGATCCAGACTCTCAAGGACCTGTCGAGCACCAAGTTCGACGAGAGCCTTGAAGTCGCGCTGAACCTGGGCGTCGATCCGCGTCATGCAGACCAGATGGTCCGCGGCATGGTCACGCTGCCCTCGGGCACCGGCAAGGACGTGAAGGTTGCGGTTTTCGCTCGTGGCGACAAGGCTGAGGCCGCTCTCGCTGCTGGCGCCGACAAGGTCGGCGCCGAAGACCTGCTGGACGACATGCAGGCCGGCAACCTCGACTATGGCCGCGTCATCGCGACGCCGGACATGATGGGCATCGTTGGCCGCCTCGGTAAGGTTCTGGGTCCCAAGGGCCTGATGCCGAACCCGAAGCTGGGCACTGTCACCCCGAACGTCGCTGAAGCGGTCAAGGCAGCCAAGGGCGGCCAGATCGAATTCCGCGTCGAAAAGGCCGGCATCATCCACGGCGGCATCGGCAAGCTGAGCTTCGGCAACGAAGCACTGCGCGCCAACTTCGACGCTTTCGTCGACGCCATCGTGAAGGCCAAGCCGTCGGGCGCCAAGGGCAAGTACCTGAAGAAGGTCTCTGTCTCTTCGTCGATGGGCCCAGGCCTGAAGATCGACGTGGCGCAGGTGCAGGGCGGCTAATCCACCCTACGCATTGACCCAATAGCAGGGGCCGGAAGGGGAAACCTTTCCGGCCCTTTGCTTGTTGGGCACAGACTATTCCGCCGTCGTGGGATCGATGATCGTGCGCACTTCGGAGACCTTGTTGGCGGGAAACCCAGC
>JBEVKC010000136.1:0-25046 GCA_040509895.1 Novosphingobium sp.
CAAGCAGCGCGCCACGTGCGTCACAGAGCGCACTGGTGCGCAGCGGCGCCCCCTCATCAGCGCTCTCAGTGCGCACAGGCGACGTGCTTGTGAGAGCGACGATTACGCCCTCACCGTCTTTCAGCGCCAGCGAGTAGGATTGTGCCGCACCCGGCTCAACGTCCAGCACCGTACCGATGGTCAACGGAGCTGTGGCGGAAGCCGGACAGGATGCAGCCTGGGCCACGCCAAGCGGCACGAGTGCAGCGCCCAGCATCAGGCCGTGACGGATGCAACCAATCATATTCATGGGTAATCCCCCCTCGTGTGTCCGCGCAACTCTATGCGCAATCAGGACAAAGCGCCAAGACAGAAGATTGCGGTAGCCTTGCCGTTATGCGAGATCAGAAGCATGGGAAGCGGCCACAGTCACGATCATCACCACCATCACCACGGCCACGCCGCGCCGGTAACGCGCGGCCGGTCCTTTGCCATAGCCATAGGGCTGAATCTTGGCTTCGTGGTGGCAGAGGTCGCGGCGGGCTTTGTCAGCGGATCGATGGCCCTGATTGCGGACGCGGGGCACAACCTGTCGGACGTCCTGAGCCTGATGCTGGCATGGGGCGCCAGCGTGCTTGCCGCCAAACCGCCCAACGCGCGTTTCACCTATGGATTCAAGAGCTCGTCGATCCTTGCCGCAATCGCCAACGCCGCGCTTTTGTGGGTCGCGCTGGGGGCGATTTTGCTCGAGACTATCCGCCGCTTCTTTGACCCTCAACCGGTGGACGGCACGGCGATGATAATCGTCGCCAGTCTGGGCATCGTCGTGAACGGCGCCAGTGCCCTCCTCTTCGCTCAGGGCCGAAAATCAGACCTCAACATACGCGCCGCGTTCCTGCACCTGATGGCCGACGCTGCCGTATCAGCAGGCGTTGTGATCGCTGGCATTGGTGTACTGCTGACCGGCGCGAAGTTGATCGACCCTATTACTTCGCTTGTCATTACCGTGGTTATCGCATGGGGAAGCTGGGGGCTGCTGCGCGATTCCGTGAAGATGGGCCTGCTGGCGGTGCCGGAAGGGATCGACGTAGCGAAAGTGCGCGCTTACCTTTCGGCCCAGCCAGGCATCACCGCCATCCATGACCTGCACGTCTGGCCCATGAGCACCACAGAGACAGCGATGACCGCCCATCTGGTTATGCCGGGCGGCCATCCGGGTGACGACTTCCTCCACGCGCTCGCACATGGGCTGGAACACGAATTCCAAATCGGCCACGCCACCCTGCAGGTGGAACTAATGGCCGGTGCAGACTGCGCGCTGGAGAGCGATCACGTGATTTGAGCGGCTAGGCCGTCACGAATTCATGCCTTGCGCCGTAGAAGTCCTGCGGATCGATTGCGAAGCCGGGAGACACGCAGTCCTGTGAGGTCAACCGCATCTTCAACTTGCCCTCAAAGTGCTTTCTTGCCTGCGCCTCATCAGCGACCTGCCAGACCAGCGCATAGATGCCATTTTGCTCCTTCGATAGGAAAGCGCCTAGGGCACCGGAAGTTGTGTCATCGGGCTGGATAAATGCGACATTCGTATCTCCGATCCGGATCACCACGCGGCGGCCCGGTTGGGGCAATTCGGTGCGTGCGTCGGAAAGGACCTCGCCATCCACCGAGCCTGTGAAGAACCGCAGCGCCGCATCCATGTCTCGCGTCACGCAGGCGATGTGGTCCAGCCGCACGACTGAGCAGGCATGGCCGACGCCAACCTCTGGCCCCCAGCCTTTCCGGTCATAGGGGTCGTTGGGCATCGGCACTTCGCAGACTTCCAGCAGCACGCCGCCAGTGGATTCCGGCTTTACGAAGAAAAACATGCCATAGTCGCTGGCGGTCACCGCTCCGGCATCGCGAAAGGCCTGGCTGGCAGCCTTGCCGTCTTCCACCTTCAATTCAAACGAATGGAACGCCTGCCCGATCTTCGCCGCCATGCGGGCATAGGGCTTGGACATGTCATCCGGTGTGCGCGGCGCCATCGGCTCTACCATGTGGTTGGTCACGTAAAGCAGCGCGCAATCGCGGTCCTCGGCCGGGAAATAGTTCTCGCCAAACACCAGGCCGCCCAGCGCATCCTGATAGAGCAGGCGGCAGCCGTAGATGTCCGTCGTGGCGTGGATGGTGTGGATGATGCGCGAAACCTTCACGCGACCTTCTGACATGATCTCAACTCTCCCTTTGGGACAGGTCTAGACGCGGAAAAGGCGACGAGGCAAGTACGGCGCTCAGGGCAAAGGGAAACGGTGATGGCCGATCAAATTCACGAAGGCGGCTGCGGCTGCGGGTCCGTGCGCTATCGGGTTCAGGGCGAGCCGATCTACATCAACAACTGCCACTGCACCCAATGCCAGCACCAGACTGGCTCAACCTCGGTCGTCAACGCATTTTATGAAACGGAACATGTAACCCTTCTTTCCGGCGAACTGACAGCGCACGTCGTAAAGGCGGGAAGCGGTGGGCCGCACGAGATCATGCGCTGCTCGAAGTGCGGGACGGCCCTGTGGAGCTATTACCCGCGCGTCGGCAGGCTCGGCACCGGGCTGCGGGTGGGCACGCTGGACAATCCCGCCGCCTTCCAGCCGGATGCGATTATCTTCATTTCGGAGAAGATGCCGTGGGTGGCACTGCCAGAGGGAATTCCGGCGTTCGAGCGGACCTATGATCCCCATCAGGTGATCCCGCCGGAGCGTGTCGAACGATTTACTGCCTTGGCGCAGCGTGCGGCGGAAAGGCGCAGGTAGCAAGTTCCTCCCTGTTTCGAAGAAATGGGGAGGGGGACCGTGCGAAGCATGGTGGAGGGGTAATGGCGCTACGCAAGAACCGGCACAACTACTCTGCTGCGCGCCGTCAACGCCGGGAGATGTCGCTGCCCGAAGGCCTTTTGTGGCGAGAACTGCGCAGGAGCCCACACGGCATTAATTTTCGCCGACAGCACCCGGTCGGACCGTATGTGATCGACTTCTATTGCGCGCAGGCCAAGACTGGCTTCGAAATCGACGGCTTTGCGCACGACATGGGCAACCGGCCCGAGCGCGACGAGCAGCGCACTGCATGGCTTGAGAGCCAAGGCCTCACGATTGTTCGCATTCCAGCGCGTGATGTTTTGAACGATCCGTTGCGGGTCGCCGAGACCATCGTCGCGCTATGCCGCAAGTCCGGGAATTAACCCCTCCACCACCCGCTACGCGGGCGGTCCCCCTCCCCATTCCTGCTTCGCAGAAACAGGGAGGAACTGGTTAATGCTCAGCGCCCGCGTATATCAAAAGGGCCGGATTTGCACCCGGCCCTTCCGAAACTTTCCGAAAGAGAGGCCTTAAGCCGCTTCTTCCGCCTTGCCCTTGAGAACGCGCACAGGTTCCTTGCGGCCTTCGACAACATCCCCCTCCACCACCACGTCAGCGATGCCCTGTTCGGTCGGGATGTCGAACATGGTGTCGAGCAGGATGCCTTCGACGATGGAACGCAGCCCGCGGGCGCCGGTCTTGCGCTCGATGGCCTTGTTCGCGATCGTTTCGAGCGCGTCGTCGGTGAAGGTCAGCGCTACGTCCTCAAGCTCGAACAGCTTGGCGTATTGCTTGACCAGCGCGTTCTTGGGCTCCTTGAGGATCTTCACCAGCGCCTCGACGTCGAGGTCCTCCAGCGTGGCGATCACCGGCAGGCGGCCGACGAATTCGGGGATGAGACCGAACTTCAGCAGGTCTTCCGGCTCTGCCTTCTGGAGCAGTTCGCCCACGCGGCGCTTGTCAGGATCGGCGACATGCGCGCCGAAGCCGATCGAACGCTTTTGCAGGCGGTCGGCAATGATCTTCTCAAGACCGGCAAAGGCGCCGCCGCAGATGAACAGGATGTTCGTCGTGTCCACTTGCAGGAATTCCTGCTGCGGGTGTTTGCGGCCGCCCTGCGGCGGAACCGAAGCGGTGGTGCCTTCCATCAGCTTGAGCAGAGCCTGCTGCACGCCTTCGCCCGATACGTCGCGCGTGATCGACGGATTCTCAGCCTTGCGGCTGATCTTGTCGATCTCGTCGATGTAGACGATGCCGTGCTGCGCCTTTTCGACGTTGTAGTCGCTGGACTGCAGCAGCTTCAGGATGATGTTCTCGACATCCTCACCGACATAGCCCGCCTCGGTAAGAGTCGTGGCGTCAGCCATGGTGAAGGGCACGTCGAAGGTCTTGGCGAGCGTCTGTGCCAGCAAAGTCTTGCCCGACCCCGTCGGACCGACGAGCAGGATGTTCGACTTCTGCAGCTCAACTTCGCCGCCCTTGCCGCTGTGCTTCAACCGCTTGTAGTGGTTGTGCACCGCGACCGAGAGGACGCGCTTCGCTCGGTCCTGGCCGATGACATAGTCGTTGAGGGTCGTGCAGATGTCACGCGGGGAAGGAACGCCGCCGTCCTTCTTCCCGGCGATTCCCGCCTTGGTTTCCTCACGAATTATGTCATTGCACAGCTCTACGCATTCATCGCAGATGAATACTGTAGGGCCTGCAATCAGCTTGCGGACTTCGTGCTGAGACTTGCCGCAGAAGCTGCAGTAAAGGGTGCTCTTCGCGTCTGATCCGCTCAATTTCGTCATGCTCTATCCCGGAGTCCCCGAAGGGACGGATTCGCGGAATTCTAACCCCGCGGGCCGATTAATCAATCCTGCCCCATAGCAGACCATCCTTGCGAAAGCCTGAAGGGGCAGGTCGATTGTCATTTTAGGGGCGCTGGCTCGGCGACCTTGTCGCTCTCAGGCCGGCTCTCGAAGACCTTGTCGACGATGCCAAACCCCTTGGCCTCATCAGCCTCGAGGAAGGTATCGCGGTCAAGCGCCTTCTCAATGTCGGTCAGGCTCTGGCCGGTGTATTTCACGTAAAGATCGTTCATCCGCTTGCGGATACGCAGGATCTCACGTGCCTGGATTTCGATGTCCGAGGCCATGCCGCGCGCACCGCCCGAAGGCTGGTGAACCATGATGCGCGCATTGGGAAGCGCGATGCGCATGCCCGGCTCACCCGCGGCCAGCAGGAAGCTGCCCATGGACGCGGCCTGGCCGATGCAGACTGTGGATACCCGCGGACGGATGTACTGCATGGTGTCATGGATAGCCATGCCGGCAGTCACCACGCCGCCCGGAGAGTTGATGTACATCGAGATATCCTTCGAGGGATTCTCGCTTTCCAGGAACAGCAGCTGGGCCACGATGAGCGAGGCCATGTTGTCCTCAACCTCACCCGTCACGAACACAATGCGTTCGCGCAACAGGCGGCTGAAAATGTCGAAGCTGCGCTCGCCGCGGCTCGTCTGCTCGACGACGACGGGTACCAGCGCGCCGGTAACGGGGTCGTGGGTGAACTTTCCTTGGGCGTTAGGTGCGCCGAACAGATCGATCATGTAGTCCTCTTCTCGATGGATGCGCCTATGTCGCGTGCCCTGTGCCGATGTTCAAGGGGATTAACCTAAGTATCGGTGAGGCGGTTGTGGGTCATTGTCTTGGCGCAAGCCTGTCCAGCCAGTCTTCGACGAATTTGCGGGCATCGGCATGCCCGGCGGAAACACCCAGCCCGCCTTCCATGACCAGCACCCTGCCGATCCCGGCAAGCACGACGCTGAGCCCTTCGGGCGGGCACCCGTCCGGTCCGGTCAGCCTGTCTCCGATCAGCTTGGTGAGGATTTCAACCTCACGCTTGCGCATCGATTCCACGTGCTCTGCCATGTGCACGCGGATGGCCTTGCGGTGGTTGGCGAGAGCCATGAATTCGAGCGCCATGGCGGTGCGACTGGAATCGGTAAGGAAGCTCCACAAGGCCCGGATGGGATCATCCGATGCCAGCGCATCCGCGATCATCTGGTCGCTTTCATCAGCCCCGCGCCTGGACAGCGCGAGGAACAGGTCGTCAGTCGTCGGGAAATAGTAATGCACCAGCGAAGGCTTGAGCCCTGCCCTTGCCGCCACGCGCCTTGTACTGACCGCGGCGTAGCCTTCCTCGCGGATCAGCCCCTCTGTGGCGTCAAGAATGAGCGCACGCGTTGCCGAATTTTCTGCGCCGATTCTACGTACTGCAACCACTATCAACGTTCCCCGATCCGCAGCAAAGCCTAGGCTCGGGGCGGTTTGTGTCAAGGATGGGGGCTTGCCTGCCTGTGCACAGCGGCGGTGCGATTCCTGCCCGGATCAGTGCCCGCCGCCGCCCGGCCAGCTGTGCTTGGGCCGCCCGATGGCACCCATCGCGACGGCACCAATCGTCATCGCTATCATGATGATCACCAGCAGCGGGTCGTAGCTGCCCGACCGGTCATGCAGCCAGCCCGCAACATAGGGCCCGATCGCGGCATTGACTGCGCCGAAGGTGATGATCGCACCGAAGAGCGACGCGAATGCCTTGAGGCCGAAATGACGGGTAGCGAGGTAAAGCGCCGCATCCATCTCTGCCCCCGTCGCTATGCCGAAGAAGGCAACGGCGACCGATAGCAACAACGCGCTGGGCGCGTCGAGGAGAAGGATGGCGCAGCCGATTACCGGCAGCGACTGGCAGACCATGCCGATGATGTGGCCGGGAAAGCGGTCCAACAGAAAGCCGACCAGCACGCGCGAAAAAATGCCGGTGAGCCCCATGATCGAAGCAATGCCTGCGGCCTGCATTGCTGGAATCCCCGTCTCGCCAAGCAACGGCACAAGATTGGTCGCCATCGACATGTTGTAGAAAGAAAAGGCGCCGAACGAGATCAACAGGCCGGCGAAGGCCCGCGTCCGGATCCCTTCGCGCAGAGTTAGGCCGGGATGATCGCGCGGCGTGGCACTTGCGGCGGTTTCAGTGCCCTTCTTCCCGTCGCCAAACAGGAAGAAGACGATGGGAAACGACACGACGACCCATGACAGGCCAACGCCGACAAAGCCCATCCGCCATCCGTAGTTCTCGATCAACCAGGTGCCGAGGACAGGCGCAATCATCGCCGTGATCGGCGTGCCGGAAAGCACGACCGCCATGGCAAGGCCGCGCGACTGGTCGAACCGGGCGGCGACGGCCTTGGTCCAGACCGTCGACTGGACCAGCACCACACCCACGGCAAGGATACCCCAAAGGAGCGACCAGTTCAGCAGCGAACCCGTCGCTGTCGCCAGCAGCGCGAAGGCACCGCCCTTGACGAAAAGCCCGGTCAGCCCAACCCGGCGCGGCCCCAGCCGATCGACGATCATTCCGATCAGGATATTGAGGAACACGCCAACGCCGTTCGAAACGCTGACGCCCAGCATCGCCTGCGCGCGCGTCCAGCCGAACTCCTGCTCCAGCGCCGCAACGAAGGGTCCAAAGGCATAGCTCTGCAGCCCGATGATCGAATAGCCGACCATCGCTGCCAGTGTCAGCGGCCAGTTATCCCGCCACTCGACAGCCGCGCCCCGCTGCGCCGGTACGTGCATCCATATCCTCCCGAACTTCAGATAGACCCTTTGCCCTCACGTGCGCCACATAGCAATCGGCGGCCCCCTGCGTACAGGGAGCCGCCGGTGTTATGCCAATGCGGCGTGTCTTAGTTGCCGAAGCGGTACTTCAGGCGGAGGCCGTACATCTGCGGTTCGTTCACAATGGCCGATTCAAAGCCATAAGAATTCCACGCATTGGCAACCGCCATCGGGAACTTCTCTTTCGTGACGTTGGTCATGAACAACGCCGCGTCGATAGGTGCACCGAACATGCTGTTCCAGTTCAGGTTGAAATTGAGCAGGTTGGAGCTCGGCAGCCTCTGGAACTGCGGCGCAGTTGCCGTGCTACCGATCTGGCTGCTGGTATAGACATAGGTAGCGCCGAACGAAACGTCGCCGATATCTTCATCCAGCGGCAGCATGATCGTTCCGGTCAAGGTAAAGCGGTGTTCTGGCGAGAAGGCCAGCGGACCGCCCACCAAAGCGGTTGGCCTGACTGCCGACCAGATCAACTGCTGCTCTGGAGTCAGATCGAACTGGCTTTGGTCAATCGATTTCAGCTTGGTGTCGAGGTAGGTGTAGCCCCCATCGACCCGGAAGATATCGAAGAACGTAACACCCGTATCGGCTTCGATACCCCATATGCGTGACTTACCGGCATTGACGATCGCGCTACCGCCCAGCAGCGGGCTGGTCGCTGCTCTTATGAGCGTTGCCTGGATCTGCTGGTTGCTGAAGTCATTGTAAAAGACCGCTGTGTTGAAATAGCCGTTCACGTCATCGCTGCGGAAGCTGAACTTGGCACCGGCCTCATAGGTATCGACCGATTCAGGTTCCCAAGTCTCGAAGTAGATGTTCGCCGATGCTGCGCCACCGGCACGATAACCGCGCGCCCACTTGGCATAGAGCAGCAGATCGTCGTTCGGCGTGTAATCAAGGTTGATAAGCCATGTCGGCTTGTCCGACTTGGCCGTGAAGGTGACGTTGCACGGATTGTGTTCGCCGGGGTTCAGCTGCACGGGGAAATTGAAGCCCGGGTTAATGGGCGACGAAGTCCCTGCCGGATAGCGCACACCCACAGTGTTGCTGCAGTAATATAGCGGCGTGTTGGTTGCGGGGAATCCGATCGCAGTGCCGTCATAGCGATGCGACATCTTGTCCCAAGTGTAACGCAGGCCGCCCGTGACCGCGAACTGATCGCTGATGTTATAAGTTGCCTGGGCATAAAGACCGCGGTTCTTGAAGTAAGACTCCTGGTACGGGCGAGAGATGTTGTTTATGAACACTCTGCCTGCACCGGGCAGGGTGATGGCAGGTGAAGCGTTGCACCCCAGTCCCGGCAAGTCGGGGCAGTTCAGGCCAATGGCCGTCGACTGCGACGTAAAACCAAGCGGATCACTATTCTCGAAATAGCCGCCTGCCTGCCAGTTCAGGGCGCCTTCCATGGCGTTGCCCTGGAACTGCAGTTCTGCGGTGTAGGTGTTCTGACTGGAGTTGTTGAAACCGGGTGTATTATTCAGGCGAATGTGCGCCTTATTGAAGCTGCCATCGGCATTGAGCAGATAATCGCCCTGCAAGCTCATCCGGGTGGTTTCGCGAAACTCCGAATAGCTCAGGATGCTCTTTACCGTGAGCGCATCACTGGCGCGATAGGTGGTCGTGTTGATGAACTGCATGGTCTGCATACGCAGCCTGGGATCAGGTTCGTTGCTTTCAATGTCCCACCAGCCGTCGCCACGCGCCTCCTGCCGGGCGACCTGACGGCAAGCGAGGCTCGCATTGAGAGCAAGGTTGGCTGGCGGCGCCGTATTGCAACCCAGAACGCGCAGGGTGATGCCGTTGTTGTCGGAATCAGTGTAGCTGGCGATGGTGTAGTTTTCGAGGTCCGGCGTCAGTTCCGCAAGAACGCCCAAACGGACCGAAATATAATCTACATCTGAAAGCCGCTTTGGCCCGATGCCCGAACGGTTTTTCAGGTAACCATCGCGCTCCATCTTGTCGACGCCGAGACGTATCTTGAACGTATCGGCCAGCGGGACGTTGAGAACGCCCTGCATGCGCCACATGTTGTAGTTGCCAAGTGAGCCTTCAACGTAACCTTCAAGTTCGTCGGTGGGCCTCTTGGGCACCAGCAGCACCGCGCCGCCGGTCGTGTTGCGGCCAAACAGTGTTCCCTGCGGCCCCTTCAGAACCTGCACGTTCTGGAGGTCGAACATGTTGCCGACACCGACACCGCCACCCGATGTGGTCGAGCCACCCGAACGCGGCGCAACAACGTCTGCAAAATAGACGCCCACGGAAGGTGCCGTCGCAAGATCCTGGACGAAGCCGCGGATGATAAACGACGCCTTTTCAGGGCCGAATCGGTTGTTGATGGTCAGCGACGGGGTGTACGTCGCGAGATCGGCTGAATTGACGATGTTGCGGTTGTCGATCTGCGCCTGGCTGAACACCGTCATCGAGATCGGCACGTCCTGCATGCTTTCTTCGACGCGCCGTGCGGTAACAACTATGTCGCCGGTAAAGTTCTGGACTTCTTCCTGTTCGGCATCCTGCGCCATCGCAGGCGTTGCGACATAGAAACTGAGCGCCGAGGACGCCGCCAGGGCAAACTTCATGCTTTGGCTGAATTTCATTTTAGACCCTCCCGATACGAATTTAATATTTTGCAGGGTTTTGCGACGGGTTCGGAGCAAATTCAATACCCAATTTGCAACGGGGTGTAGCATACATGCAACAAACGGCCCGGTATCGCTACCGGACCGTCCATTATTTCTTCCTTGTTCAGGCAGTTATGCAGCTGTGGATCAGTTGCCGAAGTTCCACCGGAGACGAAGGCCATACACCCGCGGCTGGCCGACCAGACGATCGTCGATACCAGAGGATTCAAAACCGCCGCCCGCTGTGGTGAAGTATATCTCGTTCGTGACGTTGGTGGCGAAACCGATGACATCGACGCCCGAGCCTGCGATATTCCGCCAGCCAGCATTGAGATCGAGCAGGTTGGTCGCGGCGATCTTGTTGTTGCCATCGACAAACTGGCTCGACGTGTAGGTATAAATCGCACCGAACGACAGGTCGCCAAGATCATCGCCAAGCGGAACCCTGTATTCACCGGATGCCGTCAGGCGATGCTTGGGCGAATAGGTGAGTGGATCGCCCGGCGCGCCACGCGGGATGATTTGCGCGAACGGGCTGTCCGGTGCCAGCGTCGGCGGGACCAGTTCCTTGATCTTTGTGTCGAGGTATGTGTAGCCGAGCGTGAACCGCAGGGCGTCGAAGAACGTGGCCCCTGCCTCAACCTCGATACCCTTGATCTCGGACTTGCCGGCATTGATGATAGCCGCACCGCCAGCCAGCCCGCTGCCCTGTTTTGCAACCAGTGCACCGAAGACCTGCTGATTCTGGAAATCGTTATAGAACGCAGCCACGTTGAAATAGCCGGGCACCGAACCGCGGATCGTCAGCTTTCCGCCAATTTCGTAGGCATCCACCTTCTCCGGCTTCCAGGTTTCAAGGCCCGGGTTGGTGAAGTTGATACCACCTTGACGATAGCCGCGGGCGTATTTGGCATAAAGCAAGGTATCCGGCGTCGGCTTGTAGTCGAAATCGATCAGCCAGGTGGGCTTATCAGATTTGTTGACGATCTGGGTGCCGCAGGCCCTGGTGTCGCCGCCATTGGTCAGCAGGTTTACCGTTGGGTGATTCAGGCTGTCATTGCAGACCCGCTGGGCCGGAATTGTCCTCCCCCCCAGGGCCGCCGGTAGCGTCGCAAAGGTATAGCGGTTGCTTTCCGCATAACCGACGATCTTGTCGAAGGTCCAGCGGCCGCCAAGCGTAAGGGCAAGTTGGTCGGTGAAGTTGTATGTGCCTTGTGCAAAGATACCATGGTTGTCGAAATCGAACTTGGTGCGCGATTCCGAAACGATCGCCCCGGCTGCCGTGAACGCGGGGGAGCCAGGGAACAGCGCGTTTGCCGGAAACGGAACCAGCGGTAGACCACCAACGCAGCTCAGCGTGCCCGGGTCGGAGCAGTTACCATAAATACCGGTACGCTGCTGGTTCCAGCCGACCGGACGGCTGAATTCAAGATAGCCACCCACGACGTAGTTCAACTTGCCGTCAGCTGAACGGCCTTGAATCTGAAGTTCCTCGGTCGCGGTGGACTGAGAAGCGGCGTGGAACCCGGGCTGCTTGTCAAGTTGGATGTATTTGTAAGGCGCCCCAACAAAGCCGGGAAATGCAGCCCTTGTCACCGGATTGCTGACGACGGTGAAGTTGTCGCTATAGAGATTGAAGGACGAATCCTCGAAGAACTGCCCATAACTCATGATGTTCTTGATCGTGATGGTATCGCTGGCATTCCAGGTGGTGGTATTGATCACCTGCCAAGTATCCAGGACGATGCCGGGATCTGGATTGCTCACCTCGACATCGCGCCTGCCATCACCGCGGGCAGCCTGACGGTCAATCTGCGCGCAAGCAGATGTCGCCGTGAAATAGCGGGTAAGGCTGGACCGGAGAGCCGGATTCGGATTTGCGAAATCGGTGCCGGGGTTGCGGTCGCAATTGATGTAATGGGACGCATAGCCGTTGGTGCTCGAACGGCTGTAATGAGCGATGGTGTAGTTCTCAAGCTCGGGCGTAAGCTCGGCCAGCACGCTTGCGCGCAAGTAGGTGTAGTTCAGGTCATTGTAGTCCTTTGGACCTATGCCCGAATGGTTGCGCATATAACCGTCGCGCTCGTTACGATCGACGGCGAAGCGGACCTTGAAAGTATCGGCTAGCGGCACGTTGAGGGCTGCCTGAACGCGGCGCTGATCAAGATTGCCAACGGTGCCTTCGACATAGCCTTCAAAGTTGTCCGTGGGCTTGGTGGGTACGAGCAGGATCGCACCGCCGGTCGTATTGCGGCCGAACAGCGTACCCTGCGGTCCCTTCAACACCTGCACATTCTGCAGATCGGTAAAGGCACCGGCACCCACGGAATTCCCGGACGTGGTGCCACCCTGCGCGCGGACGCCGACGACGTCAGCGAAGTAGACGCCCACAGTCGGAGCGGTTGATTGGTCCTGGTTGAAACCACGCAACGAGAACGATGCCTTTTCCGCACCATAACGCGTGTTTACCGAGAGCGACGGCGTATAGGTCGCAAGATCGGAAGCCACCTGAATGTTGCGGTTCTGTATCTGCTCGGCATTGAACACCGTCATCGAGATCGGAACGTCCTGCAAGCGTTCCTCGACGCGGCGGGCCGTCACGATGATGTCGGTGGCCGAACTCGCCCCGCTGCCAGCCGCATCCTGCGCCATCGCTGGCGTGCTGAGCACCACGCCCATGGCGGTCGCTGCCAGCGCAAAATGCGTACTTATCCTGGATTGCATTGCACCCTCCCTCTCAAGTGCCCGGCAATTGAGCCGGGTCGCTATTTCCGTAGAGATATGGCGGGCGATGAACACGCCACATCAATGACGGTTAGTCAGTTATTGCGACGTCTTGTTCGCCAAATGGAACTTACTGTCAAGATAGCTGCTTTCGACGAGAATCTTCCGAAGTCCCCTCGCGCCAGATCTTTCCTATTTGGAGCAGGATGGAAATTGCCGAAAAGCCGATGCTGCGTGCCGCAACGCCAAAACCGACGCAGGGCGCCGTTCGGAAAATCACAATTGCTTATCGAAACGAAATAACGCTCTCTGAAAGGTCTTTGCCCCAGCGCTCTCCCGAAGTGAGCGCCGTGGAATCGTCCCAGTCATTCACGATCGGGATCGACACGGACCAGTCGCGCAGCACTACGCGGTGCTTGATCTTCCATTCGCCATCCTCACGCGCCAACCGGTCCACCTAACGTCCGCCAGGCTGGTTGCATACCGGCTCTCCATCCGTGCCGGGCTGTCTTTTGACGGCAAGGAATTAGGTTTCGGCGCCCGCACGGTCTCCATCGACATTGATGATCGATAGGCCCAGCAGGTGCGACAGCGTCTCCGTATCGTCGCGGAGCGATTGCATGATGGCGGTGACGAATTCCGGCCCCGGCGCCTTGATCGCCCCATGGTCGTCCCAACTGTCTTTCGCATAGACGCTGGCCATCAGCTCGGAATCGCCGCGATCGCAGCCGTGGCAATAGGCGGCGAGAACCTTCCTTGTGCGGAAGTGGTCGAGCATTTCCTGGAGTTCGGCGTCCACCGGCATTCTGCCCATCTCGCCCGCGCTATTGTTGCAGCGGTTCCGAAGGAGGCTATCGATAGGGCCCGAAATGCGAAAGGCCCCGGACATTCTCTGTCCGGGGCCCTCGCTTGTCTGCGTCGGCAGAACCTCTGACGGCTATCAGAAGCCCAGATCGAGGATCGGGCCGTCGAAGTTGCCGCCAAGCAGGTTGGTAGCCGGCGCCAGCTTCTCTGCGGGCACGCCGGCGATATAGCCGTCAATGATCCGCTGATAGTTGCTGATCATGCCTTCAACGTCCTTCGACAGACGCATGAACTCAAAGCCCTTGGCATGCATGCCCTGCTGCTGGATCGGGATATTGGAATAGTCCTGACGCGGGATCGGCGGGAAGTCCTGACTGTCGTAAGGCAGCATGACCGGTTCCATGACCGGATCGGGTTCCTCACCCTTCGGGAAGGTGGTCAGGGACCAGATCTCGAAGATGCAGCTTTCCGGTCCAAGCGGACGGATACGATAGGCCGACATGCTGCTGAAGTAAGGAAGCAGGAAGTAGTGCGGGAAGAGGAACTCCACCGCATTGATCGGGTCCGTCTGCGTCACCGCGCAAAGATCAGGAACCGGCTCACCCTTGGCCTGAAGCTGCGTGGTGATCTGGTGCATGACGATGCCCAGCCAGTGCAGGATCGCCATGTTCTTGTCTTCGGGCAAGCCTTCCTCGATGCCGATGCAGCCGCGAGCGATCTCCACTTCCTTCTTGTGGATCATGCCGTCCATGCCTTCGCACAGCAGTTCCATCGACTTGACCTGCAACGCCTGGTTTTCAACCAGCGAAAGCGCGGGATCGGCCATCTGCGGGAACGGGCCGCGCGGCTGTTCATACATGGAGCCGTACATCTGCGGCGTGCAGGCCTGCAACTGCGGGTGCGTCTTCATCACGTGGTAGCCTTCCATGAAGGCTTCCATCGCAATCTTCCAGTTGGCGGGCAGGACAGTGCCATAGCACCACTCGGCACGCAGATCGCCGGTGTTGTGAGCGTCAAGCCTGTCCAGAAGCGGGCCCAGGCTTTCACGCAGCGATGGAGCGTCATCGTCAAAGTTGATCCACGCGCAACCGATCGCCGTTTCGACGCGGCATTCGCGCAGGTTCAGGTCATCGGGGTTGAGCTGCTTTTCCGAGAACAGGTGCTTGCCATAGACATAGGTGTTCTCACCCTCGGCATTCCAGCGCCAGCCGTGGAACGGGCAGACAAATCCCGACTTGCTGCAGTTGCCGAACGCGCTGTCCTTGCCGCCGGCAATGGGCACGCCGCGGTGGCGGCAGGCATTGTGGAATGCCTTGATACCGTCCTTTGTGTTGACGATCAGGACCGACTTGCCGACGTTCTGGTATTCGATCCAGTCACCGAATTCGGGAATCTGTTCCAGCCGGCAGGCATTCTGCCAGACATGCGGCCAGAGGTGTTCAAGCTCTAGATTGTAGAACTCCTCGTCGAAATAACGCTCTACGGGGATGCGTTCCGGATCGTCGATCGGAAACGGCACGGCCCGGAGGCCTCCATCGGCTGACTTGAGCACTCCCACACCTCATTGAAATCTTGTTCTGCTGAACAAATGTACAATGCTGGGGCTCATGCGCAATGGCGATGTGATTTGCAATGGCGCAGTTCAAGCGCGCTTGCCTGCATGGTCACGCCGGGGCGGTTGCATTGCTGGCGCCAATCTGGTGCCTAGCCCCGAAAGAGGAGAGGCCATGGAGAGGCTCGAAAGGCTGGAGGCGATTGAGGCGATCCGCACCCTCAAGGCTCGCTATTTCCGCCTGATGGATACGAAGCAATGGGACGATTTACGCAGCGTTTTCACCACTGACCTGAAGATTGTCACCCCCGACGGCAAGGTCTGGCTGGAGGGTGGAGACGCCTATGCCGCCAGCTTGAAGTTCGGGCTGGAAAATGCCGTTTCGTGCCATCAGGGCCTTACCGGCGAGATCGAGATCATCGATCGCGAAAACGCCACGGCGATCTGGGCGATGCAGGACGTCATCGAATGGACCGACCGCCACCCGCGCGAGGGCTGGAAGTCGATCACCGGCCGCGGCCACTATCATGAAACCTACCGCCGCGAGGGCGGCGAGTGGCGCATCGCCACGCTAACCCTCACCCGCCTGCGCCTCGATATTGAATGGCCTGAAGGAACCGCACCACAATGACCGAACTACCCCAGGCCGACCGCTTTGGCCCGCGTGACGATAACCCATACTGGAACGAGAGCGTCTGGTTCTCCCTCTCCATCCCGGAAAAGCACATACACGGGATGATCCAGTACTACTTCCGCCCCAACATGGGGATGCTGAACGGCGGACCTTGCCTGTGGGACCAGAGCGGCACGTCGCAGTGGAACTGCCTCTATTACAACTGGAGCCACCTGCAGGCGCTGCCTTCAGGCGTCGGGAAGTTCGACATGAAGGCGCGCAATTCGCTGACGGTGAAAGTGCTGGAACCCCTCACCCGCTACAAGATCGACTATTCCAAGGACGGGTTCGAACTCGATCTGGAATGGACCGCGATCGGCCCAATGCATGAGCTGAAGACGGGTGATGCGGGCCAGCAGGCAACCGCCAAGTTCCACATTGAGCAGCCCGGCAAGATGCGCGGCACCATCCGCCGCCACGGCGAGGAATGGGCGGTTGACTGCTACTCGATGCGCGATACCTCATACGGCGCCCGCGATTATGAATCGCTTGCACGCGGCGGATACTTCTGGGGCATCTCCGAAAACAGCAGCTTCCATGCGCTGTGCATGGGGGCGGGAACGGAAGCGACTTCCATCGGCGGCTACATCATGAAGGATGGCGAGATGGCCAGCCTCATTTCCGGCAAGCGCGATGTGATCGAATGGGGCAAGCTTGGCCCGTCTCGCGTAGCGTTTGAAGGCACAGACACGCTGGGCCGCACCATGCGGGCCACCGGCAAGATCGATCCGGGCCTGGTCTTCACCGGCTATACCGATCACTCGGTCGTCTGGTCGCTGGTCGAATGGGACTGGGACGGCGTGCCGCACTGGGGCGACAATCAGGAATTCTGCCCCGACCAAACATTTCGCCGGATCGCGCGCGGCGAGATCAAGGTGGGAGAGTGAGCGTGAAGCAGGGGCAGATCATCGTCGTCAACGGCACTTCCGGTTCCGGCAAGTCGACCACATGCGAGCAGTTCGTCCAGAAGCAGGATGACTTCTGGCTGCTCTATGGCATCGACCACTACGTCGCAGGCACATACCCGGCAAAGTTCGGGCACCACGGGCCGCGCTCCGCCGAAGGCATTCAGGCGATCCCGCTGGATGAGAACGATCCGGAAGGCGCGCTACGCTGGCGCTTCGGCCCGCTGGGCAAGGCGGGTTTCGCCACCTTCCACGATTGGGCCGCAGCGGCCTCCCGCAACGGCTGCAACATCATCTTCGATCACCTGTTGATGAGCGAACCGCCTGTGATTCAGGACCTCGCCCATCGACTTGACGGGCTTCCCGCTCTGCTCGTCACGCTGAAGCCGCCCTACGAAGTGCTGATGAAGCGCGTGGCCGACCGGCAGATGACCAAGAAGCTGCCGGTCGAAGTTCTGGGCGAGGATGCCGCCCGCAAGATCGTCGAACGGCTCGATCGCCTGCGTGACTGGTTCTATGGTGCGGTGTACGAGAACGACATCACCGACCTTGAGATCGACACCAGTGTCCACGGGCCGGAGGAAGTCATCGCCATGATAGAGGCGCGGCTGGCCAAGGGGCCCGGCACAGCCTTTGAACGCCTCAGGCAGAAATGGCCGCAACCCTGACTAGTGCCCGAAGATCAGCCACAGGATAATGATCACCGGGATCGGCACACCGATCAGCCACAGAAGAATACCCTTGCCCATTGTCATCTCCACGTTAGGACGCAGCCGCGCTCTTTCTGTGGATTGACAATCCGTTAGGACAGCTGTTGTTCCGGAATCCTCACTCCGGTCCCATCTTTGCGACTACCAGCTTGTTGCCATCGAGGTCGCGGAAATAGGCCGCGTAGAAGCCCATTTCCTCAGGCCCGCGAAAACCGGGAGGGCCTTCGCACTTGCCGCCCAGCTCCATCGCCTTGGCATGCACCGCATCGACCGCAGAGCGGTTTGGTGCGTCAAAGACGATCTGCGAGCCATTGCCGACCGTGGCATCGCCCTCCAGCGGCAGTCCGATCACGAACATGCTGCCTTCCGGCCCTTGATAGCCGCTGAGTTCCGGCCGGTCGAACACCCGCCGCGCGCCGAGCGCCACTGCGATCGCATCGTAAAAATCCCGCGCACGCACAAGGTCGCGGGTGCCATAGCGGGCAGTGCGGATCATCGTATTCTCCTCTATCCAAGATGCAGCCCGGCATCGACCATAAGGGTCTCGCCGGTGACGTGGCGCGATGCGCGTGACCCCAGGAACAGGGCAGTGTCGGCGATGTCCTCCGGCGTGGAGGCAGCCTGCAACGGCGTGGTCTTCTGGATATGCTCGCGCAATTTGCCGGTATCAGTGCCCAGCTTGTCGAACCACGGACTGTCGATGAAGCCGGGGCAGATCGCATTGACCCGTATTTTCGGCGCCAGCGCCTTCGCCAGCGAAAGCGTCATGGTGTTGAGCGCGCCCTTTGACGCGGAATAGGCAATCGACGATCCCCCGCCGTTCACGCCAGCAATCGATGACGTATTCACAACCGAAGCGATATCGGACGCTTCCAGCAATGTCCGCGCCGCGCGGGTCATCTGGTACGGCCCGACGACATTGACGTGATAGATGTCGAGGAAATCGTCGGCATCCAGTCCATCCAGATCCTCGTAACGCACCCGCTTCGTCCTGCCCGCATTGTTGAACAGGGCATCGATCCGGCCATAGAGCGCCGCGGCCTCTGCGATCCGGCGGCAGTCATCGTCCCGCCGCACGTCACCTTGCACCACGACTGCCTCTGCCCCCGCAGCACGGACCATCGCGGCGGTTTCCTCCGCCTCTGCCGCAGCATTTGCATAGTTGACGACCACGGCCCGCGCGCCCTGCCCTGCCGCGCCCGCCGCAATAGCCCGCCCCAGTCCGGTGGAAGCGCCGGTGACGACAACGATAAGGCCCTCATATGGCAATTTCATCCTGCCTCTCCCTTACCAGAGCGGACGTTCGAGCAGGGCCCGGCGGCGTTCGCGCAATATTTCCTGCCGCTGCTCCGGCGTGACTGTCGCAAAATCGACGGGCAGCGCCTTGCGCAGGACGCTCAGCTTTACCACTGTCGCCACCGGCATGGGCTGGCTATCGCAATTGGTCCAGCGCCCCTGCACCACGCCGCGCCTGTTGCCTGCCGTGTCGAGCCAGTTCTTCACGCCGGGATCCTTGTTCGCCACGACGATCCGCAGCTTCCCATCCGAATCCGGAGCAGCCTGCGCGATGTTGAGGCTGGAGTGGTTGTTATACCAGTCCGTCGTCTCGTAGATCTCGTTCGTCAGGATCAGCGAGCGATACTCGCACTTCGCCGGGACCGGGCTTTCGACAATCAGCGCCTCGTCATCGGCAAGGTCATAGGCGCCCTCGTAATAGAACTGCCCCGCCAGTGCGCCCTCGCCAACGTTGAAGACCTTGAACTTGTTGATGAAGCCTTCGCTTCGCAGCTTTTCGTGATGATCGACGAACATGAGCGCGAGGAAGTCTATGGACTGCGGCAGGCGGCGTAGGCGCTGTTCCAGTACCTCGGCCGGCGGACGCGGACGGCCAATCGGCTTGTCCACCCGTTCGATCGAAAGCGTCGGGCTCTTCTCCCCCTGCCAGTCGCCGCTGACCATGCGGAGCATCAGCATGTGCGCGGCGGAGTTCAGTTCCCACCAGTCCCCGGTGTAACCGGCTGGCTTGGCAGGGCTCACCAGCAGATCAAAGCGCCCGTCGGCATCTGCCTTCAGGTCCGACAGGTGAAGATGCGGCCGTGCAGTGCCTCCCGGCGTTCCCGGTGGCACCATTTGCGCCAGCACGGTGTGGTTCAGCGTGCCCCGCAACCCACGGATGCGATAGCTGCCGCCGGGCGCGATGATGGCGCTGCGATAGACGGTATCTGCGTTGGGCTGGCCGACATTCAGTACCTGCCCCAGCGACGGCAGGAATTGCGGCGCGTCCCCATCCTGCCCGATGGCCGAAAGCGATTGCGAGGTGACAGCCTCCAGCGCCAACCGGGCAACTTCCTGCTGGACCTGCGGGTCGCTCCGCATTTCCGGCGGCAGCTTGGCCAGCATCCGGTCCGGCAGCGTACGCAGCGATTCGATGAACTCGCCCCATCCGGCGACGGTCGACGATGGCGCTGCGGACGAAGATGATTGCGCACGCGCTGCGAACGGCAATGCGGCAAGCGAAATGGCAGCAAGGCCGAGTGGCCAGAAACGGCGCTTGGACATCTGGGGTAACCTCTCCGGAAAGTCGATTTGCCCCAGCGTGGCGCGTACTTAACCTTCGGTCAACGCCGTGACGAGCGCCTTCACCTTCTTCTGGCGCCATTGCGGTGTCGGCGCGACGAGCCAATAGCCGCGGCGGCTCGGTTCGGCAGGTCCGGCGGCAGTGATACGTCCCTGCTCAAGCCACGCAGCAGCCAACATTCCGGGCACACGAGCCTTGCCCATCCCCGCAGCCGCGGCGGCGAGCGCAAGGCCTGCATCCCCCACATTGAGCGGGACTTCGGTGTCATCACCGCCCGGATGAGGGTCACCCGGCCAGCCGATCCATTCGCCATCCCCGACAGTGACGCGGTCTGACGGACCAAGCGCTACGCCCTCAAGGTCGCCCGGACCGTCGATCCAGCGCACGGCAAGATCAAGGTTCGCCTCGGTAAAGTCGGCATTCTCGCCATCGACGATCTGCAGCCGGATTTCGGGGTTCCCGGCACGGAAAGCTGCAAGGCGCGGCGCAAGCCAGGCGGCGAAGAAATCACGCGGGGCGGCAATTGTGTAGACATGGCTGGACTGACCGGCCTGCATCGCCTGCACCGCATCCTCGAACTGGAGGAAGCCGGAACGCAGCGCCTCAAGACCTGCCGTCGCCTCTTCCGTCAGCTCCAGCCCCTTGCTGGTGCGGCGGAACAGCACGACGCCAAGGAGGTCTTCCAGCGCCCGGATCTGCTGGCCGACAGCCGCCGGCGTCACCGCCAGTTCGTCCGCCGCGCGGGTAAACGACAGGTGCCGCGCGGCAGCGTCAAACACGCGCAGGGCGTTCAAGGGCAAGTGAGTCCGCTTCATTGCCCGTGTTCGCTAGAGGCAAGCGTGCGGTTCGACAAGGTCACCCTGCAGTTGCAGGGGCAGCGAGCGGAAAGAATGGGATCGCCGCCTCCAACAGTTCACCATCGTCGCGGCGGAAGGTGTAGAACCCTTCCATGCTGCCAAAGGGCGTGGAAAGCGGGCAACCCGAAACATAATCGTGACTGCGTCCCGGATTCAGGACCGGCTGTTCCCCGACCACGCCATCGCCTTCAACAAAATCGACATCGCCGTGGCCGTCTGTAATCCGCCAGTGACGTGTGAGCAGCTGAACCGTGTGGTCCGAGTCATTCTCGATCCGGATATGATAGACCCAGAACCACTTGCCGTCTTCGATGCGCGACTGCTCGGGCAGGAAATTCACCGCGACTCGCACGGTGATGCCCTCTGAAATGGCAGCGTGCTGGAAAAGCTCCTTCATGATGACAGCAGGTTAGCCGCGAATTGCGTCCTGAACAACTCTGGCGGGCTCAAAAACCACAAGCCATGCCTTGTTGCAAATCATTCTCAGTAGCGTTACGACTCGTAAGACCCGGCCAGCAGCGATGGCGAGAGACGGAGCGAGGAAACGTGAGCGACAAGGCAAGCGAAGGCACTACCCAAAAGGCGATTCTGGCCCAGACCGCCGCCAATCCGAGTGATTTCACCCCCGGCGGCAATGAACCTGCCAGCGATGCCAGTACTTCAACAGAGCAGCTCTTGCCCCTGCCCGCACCAGACGACCGCGTGCAGCGGCTCGTATTGTTCGCAGTTCGCAGGATGGCCGCGCATGGTGTCCGCGATGCCTATGCCGCGAACCTGCTGTTTTCGAGTTTCGGCATCCATTTCCGCCGCCCGCTGGTCCTCTTGCGTGCCTTCATGATTGAGCTGTCGCAGACATCGAAGCGTACCATCACCATTGCTCCCTGCTGCGCGCTGCGCATGACCGAGGATGAGGGCCGGATCGTCAGCGCCCTGGTAACGGCAGGGAGCGACCGTTTCACTGCCGCAAAATATCTACGCGAACTGGCAGGCGAATACGGGATTTCCTCGCCGTTGTCCGTGGCGGCAGCCTTCGGCAATGCGCTGACAGATCTTGGGCATCCGCTGGAGGTCTGAAGACGGCACATTCATCTTGACATATTGAACCATATTGGTTATATGCCGCGGCAAGACGGGTGCGGGAGCGAATACGCGGTTCGCCCAGCTTCCGCACTTATGGCCGGTGCCTTTGGACAAGGCGTCCGCAATTTCACGATGCGAGGATCAAACCGATAGGTGGCAGGGGAGCGAGCCCGCCCCACCGTCGCCTCGCACGCAGGGCCGAGTTTGCGAGTTTCTTGCGTTTCCTCAGCAAACCGTTCGCAAAGAAATTGACCGCAAAGCCAAGCTCGTTGTGCCGAGCACCAAAGCGCCGGCCTGGCCGTCTGCTTTTTTCCAAACCGGCGTCAGGTCCGCATTCGCCAGCGGAGGATGGGGTGTGCCTCCCTAAATCCCCACCTTCCGCAGCGCCTGATCCAGATCGTCGATTACATCGTCCGGATCCTCAAGCCCGATGCTGATCCGCAGCATGTTCTCCGTCACGCCCATGTCGGCGCGGACTTCCGCAGTCAGGCTGGAATGCGTTGTCGAGCACGGGTGCGTGATCAGCGACTTGGTATCGCCGATATTGTTGGAGATATCGATCAGCTCCAGCGCGTCCAGCACGGCATGCGCAGCCTTGCGGCCGCCGTCGATCTCGAACGAGAAGATGCAGCCGGGGCCGATCATCTGGCTCTTGGCCAGTTCATACTGCGGATGGCTCGGAAGGCCCGGATGCAGGACCATCGGCAGGCGGGCTTCAAGGAACTGTCCGACCTTCAACGCATTGGCAGACTGCTTTTCCGCACGCAGTTCCAGCGTTTCCAGCCCCTTGAGTACTACCCATGCCGAGAATGGCGAAAGCGTCGGCCCCGTGTTGCGCTGGAAAGGCAGCAGCACGTTGTTGATGAAATCGGCCGATCCGCAGACCGCGCCAGCCAGCACTCTGCCCTGCCCATCCATCAGCTTGGTCGCGGCATAGGCAACGACATCGGCGCCAAGGTCCAGCGGACGCTGCAGCGCGCTGGTGGCGAAAGCGTTGTCGACTACCGATACGATGCCGTGCTCACGCGCCAGCGCGCAGACGCCGCGGATGTCGACGATGTCCATCGTCGGGTTGGCCGGCGTTTCGAAGAAGAACACCTTGGTGTTCGGCTTGATGGCCGCCTTCCACTGGTCAAGATCGCGGCCATCCACCGGCGTCACCTCGATGCCGAAGCGCGGCAGCAGATTATCCGTCACCCAACGCGTCGGGCCAAAAGCAGCGCGGGCGATGACCATATGGTCCCCCGCCGAAAGCTGGCACAGCATGGAGGCGGTCATCGCCGCCATGCCCGACGCCTGGACGCGGCAAGCCTCAGCCCCGTCCATCAGGGCGATGCGTTCTTCCAGCATCTGCACGGAAGGGTTCTGGGTGCGCGAATAGGTCATTCCCGCCTGCTCGCCGGCAAAGCGGGCGGCTGGCGTCGCTGCGTCCTCATAGGAATAGCCAGAGGTGATGTAGATCGCCTCGCTGGTCTCGCCCTGCTCGGAACGCCACGTGCCGCCGCGCACCGCGCGGGTCGCGGGGCGCCATTTGGAAGTGATCGAGCGGTTCTGTCCGGTATCGCGTTTCATGCCGCGCGCTTTAGAAGCGGGGTGAAGCGAGGGCAAGCCAGTGCTTCGCCCATTGCCATCCCCCCTTCCCCCGACTATCGGCCCGGCCGATGCCTGCCGTTCAGCCGCACCAAAAGGATCCGCTCGACTGGACGGCAATTATTGCCGTCTTCTTTCTTGCGCTTGCCTTTCACCGGCTGGGCCTTCCCTCGAAGATTTATTTCGACGAGGTTCACTACGTCATCGCCGCGCGCAAGTTGCTGCAACTTCACGTCCACAACCCCGAGCATCCCATGCTGGGCAAGGAGATCATCGCGGCGGCCATCGCAATGCTGGGTGACAAGCCGCTGTTCTGGCGCATCCCCTCTGCCGTGTTCGGAGCCTTCGGCCTGTTCGCATTCGGGCGGCTGATGTGGTTTTCCTCGCGCAGCCGTTTCGCGACGCTTTCCGGTATGTTCCTGGTGGCGACGAGCTTTGCCTGGTTCATCCAGAGCCGCATCGCCATGCTCGACATGTTCATGGCGAGCATGGGCATGGTGGCGCTGTGGATGTTCGCCTCTGCAGCGAGAATGCCGTCACAAGGGCGATGGCGGCTGGCCGTTTCGGGCATATGCTTTGGCCTCGCGATGGGGGCAAAATGGTCCATCGCGCCCATAGCCATTTTGCCGGGCCTTACCTTCCTTGCCCTGAAAATCAGGGACAACGGCTGGCGGTTCCTGACCGCTCGCGATGGCGGGCCGGTGCCAGGCATCACCCTGATCGAAGCCGCGCTCTGGCTGGGGAGCGTGCCTCTGATCGTCTATTGGCTGACCTACACGCCGGGCTTCTTCTACACCGACCGCCCCATCGCCCCGCTCGGCTTCATAGAGCATCATCGCTACATGTTCGAGCTGCAGGACAGCGTCAAGAAGCTGCATCCCTATCGCTCGGTCTGGTACGAATGGGTCGGGAACTGGCGGGCCATCTGGTATCTCTATGAGAACGTCGACGGCGCGCAGCGCGGCATCCTGCTGATCGGCAATCCCTTCACCATGCTGGCCGGGCTGCCTGCCGTGCTGTGGTGCCTGTGGGTGGGCATATTCCGCCGCCGCTGGGACGCGCTGGGCTTCGCCGTGTTCTATCTGGTGAGCCTTGGCCTGTGGATCGTCACCAGCAAGCCGATCCAGTTCTATTACCACTATCTGCTGCCGGGCACGTTCCTGATGGGCTGTCTTGCGCTGTCGCTGGACGAGTTCTGGAAGAAGGGCGGCAAGATCCGCCTGATCCCCCTCGGCGCACTGGCGGTGGCGGGCGGCATGTTCGTCTATTTCTACCCGATCATCTCGGCGGGGGAACTCCACCACGGCAAGACGAGCTATGAACAGTGGATGTGGCTGCGTAGCTGGCGGTAGTGGATAGTGGGTACTGAAAGTCTGCTCGCACCGACAAATTGGACATAACGGAACTCAGTCAGGCGCCCTCAAACCCGGCCATACGTTCAGCCGATCTGCCGACCTCGCGATGGGTGAAATGCGAAAACTCTCTAG
>JBEVKC010000137.1:0-15326 GCA_040509895.1 Novosphingobium sp.
CGTGGTTCGTGCTGTCGTTGTGTTCAATCGCACGGAACTGGTTGAGGGTGACTTCGCCAGTCGCGGTGTTGACGGAAAGCTTGAACACCAGGGCGCCGCCGGTCTGGGTGCGGCCTTCGATTACCCCGCCAGCGGTCAGCGACAGGATGATTTTCTGGTTCGTTACCGCATCGAGCATGCCGGAGTCGGCGTTGTTCACCGACAGACCGTAAACCCGCGAGGCTGCACCATCCGCGCCGGCATCTGCCGTGGTCGTGGTGAACAGCATGCCCTTGGCGTAACCGATGGCCCCTGCCTCGGCGCCCGCGGCGGTTTCGTCATTGTTGACCGTGCCGCCTTCGTTCTGGACCGAACCGGTGGTGCCCAGCGATTCGTCGGCGATCAGTGCCGTGGTTCCGGCAGCGATGTCGATCGAAGGAACATCGTCCACTACGGTGACGTTGAACGAGCCCGAGACTGGGTCGCCGTCGTTGTCGGTAACGGTGAAGCCCACGCCGGTCAGCGTGATGCTGTCTTCCGAACCGCTGACTGCATGCTTTACCGGCTGCGAAAGCTGGACCTGATAGGTGTAGGTAACGTCGCCTGCCAGCGGGCCGGTCGAGGCGCCGCTGACGGTGATGCGCACCACTTCGGCACCGCCACTGCGGCCGACAAGCGCGCCGCCTTCCAGCGCGAAAGTGACGTTCGCATTGTTCAGCGTCTTCAGCTGGCCATCAAGCGCAACCGTGTCGAGAAGGACAATCGAAGCCGACAGGTTTGCCGGTACGTCACCGCCGAAGTTGACGACGACTGAGCCGCCACCCAACGCGCTGCCGGTGGAAGTGACCTCCGTCGGATTTGCCTGGCCGTTGTCGATGTTGGCACCCGGCAGGCCGTCCTCATCAATCACGGCGTTGACCGTCTTGACGATTGTCGGAACCGAATCCGGCGCAAGGTTCAGGGTCACCGTCGCCGTGGAAATGTCGCCGTCGCGGTCAACGATCCGATAGGTAAAGCTGTCCGGACCTTCTGCTCCGTTCGCGGCGCTGTAGGTGAAGGTGCCGTCGTTGTTGTAAACGACGCTGCCCTTTGCCGGGCCGGTCACGACGAACACCTTGGCCGGGTTCGCCAGGTCGATGCCATCGGCGCCGCGAATGTCATTGGCCAGCGCGCTGATGGTCAGCGGCGTGCCTTCAGCAACAGTGAAAGTACCGTCACCGATGGCCTGCGGCCCATCATCGACGATGCGCACTTCGACGGTGTCGGTGTCGGTCGAGCCGTCGGTGTCGGTCACCGCAACCGCGAAGGTCTCGGTCAGGAAGCCGTCGTTGACGCCGGTGTGCGTGGTGGTGTTGTCGGTCAGCGTGTAGCTGTAGCTTACCGTGATCGCCGTGGCATTGCCGTTCGCCGGGGCCGACAGGCCGGTGATGGTGAACGTGCCGTGCGCCGTGGTGAAGCTCTGGCCGACGAAGGTCTCGGTGCCCTGGATGCGGATCGAGGCGATGCCGTCCGCGCCGTTGACCGTGAACGTGCCGGTCTGCACCAGCGCGCCCGCGTTGGGCGAGGTGCCGTCGGACAGGTCGTCCTCATAGACCGTCAGGTCCGGACCCTGCGCGCTCAGGCCATTGATGGTGATTTCATCGTCCGCGCCGTTGATCGTGATCGTCAGCGTCGCCGGGCTGGTGTCGTTGTCGCCATCGGTCAGCACGTAGCTGAAGATCTCGGTCAGCGTGTCGTTGCCGTCGAGGCCCTGCACCGCCGCAAGCTCGTTGTTGAGCGTGTAGCTGTAGCTGCCGTCGGCATTGAGCGTCAGCGTGCCATAGGCACCCGCCAGCGGGCTGCCGACCGTACCGGCCGTCGCGCCAAAGCCTACTGCCGAGACCGCAGCGCCGTCCGCGCCGCGCGTGTCGGGCGTGCCGTCGGTGGCGTTGGCGTCAGAGCCGCCCGTGCCGGTGATGACGTTGCCGTCCGCCACCGTCGCGCCATCCTCGGTCACCGAGTCCGCATCGCTGCGCGCGGTGGGAACGTCATCGACGATCTGGATGGTCAGCGTACCGGCCGAATTGTCACCGTCGATGTCTGTAACAGTGACCTCAAAGCCGTCGGAGGTGAAATCACCCGAGGTGTTGGTCGTCAGTGTATAGGTATATGTGATCTTGCCGTGAGCGATGCTGTCGATGACCAGCGTGCCGTAGTCGCCGTTGAAGGTTTGTCCAACGGACGTCACTGCAACGCCGGCGATCGTGACCGTCGCCGGGCCATCGGGCGCGGTGAATTCGAACACGCCCGAGGTTTTTTCTGCATCGGTCGCGGAGGCAGATCCGTTGGGAAGACCAGCTTCAGCAACGATCGTGCCCTCGCCGCCTTCGACGGGAAGGTCCAGCGTCGTCTTGCTGTCGGCAATGTCGATGGTCAGCGTGGCGCTGCTTTCGTCGCCGTCGCCATCCGTGATCGTGTAGTTGAAGACGTCGGAGACGCCGCCGGGCGTGCCGGGATTCCGGACATAGGTATAGCTGCCATCGGCGTTCAGCGTCAGGGTGCCGTAAAGGCCAGCCGTCGCGCCGCCAACGATGCCATCGCTCGCGCCCTTGCCGGCACCTGCAACGGCGGTGACGATTGCACCGTCAGCGCCCTGGACGTCGGCGCCGCCGTCGCCCTCTGCGTCAGTGATGACATTGCCGGTTGCAGCGTTGAAATCGCCAGCGCCCAGGGTGTCCGTATCGTCTTGCGCGGTCGGAGCGTCGTCGACGACGGTGATGCGGAACTGTTCAACCACAGTATCGCCATCGGTGTCGGTGACAGTGATGTTCACGAAGGCGCGCACATCGTCGCCACTGGTGTTGTCAGTCAGCACGAAGGCATAGCTGAGCGTACCGGCGTCCGGATCATAACCGGTCACGGTGAACAGGCCGCTGGGGAGCGTGATGATCTGCCCAAGGCCAGTAATCGTCTGCCCGTTGAGCGTAACCGAAGCGATGCCGTCCAGCGCGATGATGTTGATCGTGCCGGTGGCAATTTCAACCGATGTTTCAGACCGCGAACCTGCAGGCTCATCGCCGCGTGCAGGCAGGCCTGACTCATCAACGACCGTGCTTTCATACGCGGTGGGGAGCGAAAGGCTGACGGGGCTTTGGCCAATGGTAATGACGAGCGTCGCGGTGGAGGTGTCGCCGTCGCCGTCGGTCACCCGATAGGTGAACGTATCGGTGACCCCGCCCGGAGTGCGCGGAGAGCGAACGTAGGTATAGGAACCATCAGCAGCTATCGTCAGGGTGCCGTATTGACCCTGCACGCTCGATCCCGGCTGCAGGAATGCGCCCGTCGTGCCTGCGTGAATTCCGGTTACGGCCAGCGCGGTGCCATCTGCGCCGAGCGTGTCGATCCCGGCAGCGCCGCTCGTCGTGTTCGCACCAGTAATGACATTACCGTCAGTCGTGAGGACAAGACCGCCAGGAACGGTGTCCGTATCGTTGCGTGCGGTCGGGGTGTCGTCGACGATGTTGATCGTAAGGCTGCCCTGACCGGTATCGCCATCCGTGTCGGTGACGATGACAGTGAACCGGTCGGTGGCAGCGTCGCCAGACGTATTGTCGTTCAGCGTATAGACGTAGCTGATCTGGTTGCCCGTCGTTGCGCCGAGCACCAGCGTACCTTTGTCGGTAACGATCTGCTGCCCCGCGGCACCGGTAACGGTTATGCCGTTGATCGTTACTGACCGCACGCCGTCCGGCGACGTGATGATGATCGTTCCGTTGGTGGAATTAGAGCCGCTGCCAGCGGCCGAGCCGGCCGACTTGATGGTACCGGCGCGGGCGGCCAGGAGGCCAGCTTCGCGAACCTCATCGATTGCGTCGTTCGTTGTAACCCCGGACGAGCCGCCGGGATCGACCCCGACGCCCGGCAGTTCGCCATCATCTTCAAAAGCCGGCCCATGGTCCCGCTCGCGGCCGTCAGGAAAAGCCAGTTCGGTGTAGGGTAGCAGGTCGCCCAGATCATAGGGATTCTGCAGCGACATCAGCGGGTCGGCGAAGTTGCCGCCCGAGCTCTGCACGGCGCCAGCCGCAGGAGCAGGTTCCTGCCCGATCAGGAGCGCGGCAAGGTTGAGCGGCGGAACCGCCACATCGTCGATGACGATTTCGGGAACGTGAACCGCGCCGTCGGGAATGACGTAGATGCGGCCATCGCCAAGGTCGATGATCAGGTCGCGACCCCGAACCTGGATGTCATCCAGCGAGGCGCCCTGTGGCAGCACCACGGCGTTGGCGGCGTCTGGCAAGAGGACTATTGCGCCAGCAATTGCTGCAGCGGTCGCTACAGCCGCGTTGGCATTGTCAGGGACAAGATTGCTCGATCCGAATTCAGGTTCGGCGCCGTGCCTGGTTTCGTAGTCCATCTGTAATACCCGCCTGTTTCACGTGGCCGCTCGCGCGGCCGCCCCGTACGTTGCCGAAGGTTGCGTGAAGAAGTTGCGGCGTGGGCCCACCCAGCCGCGCGTCCTCTGCCCCCATCCGAAGGAGAGCCCCTGCCCCCGTTCATCGCACCTGTGGGGCGACTCGGCGGGAAAGTCCCTGTTGCGCCGCTAGCTAAAGCACCGTGAACCAAACCTTACAAGGCCGTTAACTAACGATGACAACCAATGACGATAAGCAATTGGTGATTTGCGATATTAGCTTTGGCTGTTGTCCCATTGCGGTGCAAGTTGGGCTGAAAAGCTGAATATCCTGATGCTGTAAAGACACACCGC
Organism: Novosphingobium sp.; assembly: GCA_040509895.1. GTDB lineage: Bacteria > Pseudomonadota > Alphaproteobacteria > Sphingomonadales > Sphingomonadaceae > Novosphingobium. The sequence continues at coordinate 4,724 of JBEVKC010000137.1, forward strand.
GGCTCAGTTCGTGGCCATGACTACGATGTCGTTAGCCGCGTCATAACGCACATCGATACCCGCGCTGCGCAGCTGTTCGAAGCTGATATGGCTGTTCACACTGTAGGCTGAGCCGAGCCAGTGATGCATCTGGGGATCCATGCGACCCTGGAGGAACGTCAGGAGCTCTGGCAGGTGGGCAGAGACGTTCCGGTCCGCGCCAATCTTCAGCGGCAGCCTGCCAACCAGTTCCCCATTAAGCTGGACGGGAATGTCGAATTCAATGGCCGAACCGTTAACCTTATATGTCCGCTTCTGGCCACTCCGCTGATCGCGGGCGATGCCGGTACTGCGCGCGGGAAGCGAATGAATGCTGGTGTTCGCGGGCACAGCAGCGGCGCTTGAACCGGAAGGCACCACCACTGCAGGAACGTCGATGGAAAAGCCGGGCGGCACAGTGAGCAAGGCCAACCGGCTGGCCGACAGCGATTCTTTGTCCGCCAGCACCAATTGCGCTTCGGGAGATTCCATCGGGAGCTGAGAGGCAGACTGCACAGCCGCTTCGTCTACCGCTGGGCTGGCGAGCGCCTCGCTCGCCTTCTCCAGCATTACTGCAGGTATTGCTGCATCAGAATCCGCTAAATGCGCTTCCTGCGGCCGGACCAAAACCGGCACCGTCTCCAGCCATCCGGTATCTTCCATTGTCACATCGAGCGGAACGATCATCGGGGCCGGCAGCGTAGGCTCCGCCTGTGCGACAGCCGCGTTGCCATACGGAATGAGCGCAACTGCCCCCGCCAGCACGGCCACCATTGCGGCCGGCATCCGCGCCAACCTTTTCAGAAGAAAATCTTGAGGACATGCAATCGCCTTCACGACTCGCGCCCCTCCCCTGTTGCCCGGGGCTGATTACTGTCAGCTGCCTTGGCAGCCTAGCCATAATCACGCCGCTAAAAGCGTTCAGTTGCCCGCAATTGGGACAATTCCGGCCTTGTAGCCGTGCATCCAGGCGAACGGCCCTTCGAAGCTGAACATGGGCTGGTAGTCCGTAATCGCGCCGGACGGCAGGATGCGGTCGGTCCGGCTGTCCAGAACCAGCATCTCGCCATCGAGCCGCGCCGCCAGCACGGCGTGATCGCGTCCCCGCACCATGTCACGCACGATCACGAAGAAGAGGTCGTCGGCAGGAGCGCCTGCTGCCAAAAGCAGCGCAAGCTTCGCAATCGCGAAATCCTCGCAATCGCCGCGGCCGATGCGAAAAGTCTCGCCAGCACTGGCCCAATGATCGCGGTCACCGTCTTCAGTAAAGGCGATGTGATTATTCACCCAGCTGTTCACGAAGGCGAGCTTCTGCCTGTCCGGCATAGCCCCTGCCTGTGCGGCCACTTCCAGCGGTACCGCGGGCATGGTCTCCGGATCAACCTGCCGCGCCGCATCCCAGCGCACGCTCATGGAGTTCGACTTGACCGGCAGGGCCACCGCGCCAAAGATATTGGGCGGCGCCGGACGAACGGGCGGGGGCGGCAATTCCGGGCACGGCGCCGCTGCCTCGCCTTCGACCGGCGGCAGGGTAAATGCTTGTCCGGTTGTAGGCAGGATCACGGTCGGCTCAGGCGGATCCTCGGCAGGCACCTGACATTCCGCCTCCGCCACGGGAGACACGGGCACATCCTCAGCCAAGGCCACCGTGGAAAGAACCGCGGCGGTTGCTGCCGTCCATATCATCCGGCGAAGGCCACTTCTGGCCATCCTGTCTCGACCCGCAACCGTTACCATCCAAGCCCATATGCACAGGTCTTCGCCGGGGTGCCAGCCCCGGTTAGACTGCAAAGCTCTCCTTCTCTTTGACCACTCACGCCAAGCCGTGCGGCACGCGCGCCCTTTGCGGTTGACCCGCGGAGCAAAAAGGACTTATGCAACACTGTATATCACAAATCCGGCCCAACAGGACTGGATGCAATTGGAGAGTGACCATGAAGCCGCTTGTCGAGCGCGACTATTTCTCGGACTACGAGATCCTCAAGGAACCCTACGCGTTCTTCGACGCGCTGCGTGAACATGGACCGATCTACCAGCCGCCGGGCAAGGACTATTATGTCGTCACCGGTTTCGAGGAAGCGCTTGAGGTGCTGCGCAACCACGATGCGTTTTCCGCGATTGTCTCGCTGCAAGGCGCCGGGGCTCCCCTGCCCTTCACGCCCGAAGGTTCCGACATCAACGGGCAGATCGACGCTCATCGCCAGCAGTTCCCGGGCTGGGACCAAGTCGTCAACATGGACGATGATCGCCACACCAAGCTGCGTGCGCTGATCAACACGCTGTTCATCCCTTCGCGACTGAAGGCGAGCGAAGACTTCATCGCCGCCTTTTCGGACGAAATGGTCCGCAAGGCAGTTGCAAACGGCAAAGTCGATGTGATCACCAAGATCGCCACCCCATTCGTCACCATCGTCGTTGCCGACCTTCTTGGCGTTCCGGTGGAAGATCGCCAGATATTCATGGATGCCATCGCCGCCGCGCCGCCTCCCGGCAGCCTCGATGGAGGCAACCCCATGGAGGGTGAGAACCACCCCTTCGCGGTGATGGGCAAATACTTCTATGGCTATGTCGCAGACCGCCGGGCAAACCCGCGTCAGGATATCCTGAGCGAATTGTCCAATGCCAAGTACGCCGACGGCACTACGCCCGAAGTCTTCGACATCGTCCAACTTGGCATGTTCATGTTCGGCGCAGGACAGGACACCAGCGCGAAACTGCTGGGCAATTCGATGAAGTACCTGATCGAGCAGCCCGAACTTCAGGACCGGCTGCGCGCCGATCCGTCGCTGATCCCGGCATTCCTTGAAGAGGTGCTGCGTATCGAAGGTTCGACCAAGCAGACCGCGCGCCTTGCCCGCAAGGACACCCAGATCGGCGACGTGCATATCCCGGCGGGAACCCGCATCCTCGTCGCGCTGTCCGCGGCCAACCGCGACCCCGCCCGCTGGGAAAACCCCAATGAGCTCATACTAAACCGGCCCAAGATCAAGGAACACGTCGGCTTTGGCCGCGGCAAGCACGTCTGCGCAGGCGCGCCGCTCGCCCGCGTCGAAGTGCGCGTCATCATGGAAAAGTTTCTCGAATATACCTCGAAGATCGAACTCGATCTTGAAAAGCACCCGAACGGCGTTGCCGACCTGCAGTATGAAGCCAGCTTCATCATTCGTGGCCTTGCCGAAATGCACCTTAAGTTGACGCCTTCCGATGCCTTTAACGCTGCGGCGTCAAAATCGGGAGCCGCCGCGCTTCAGGAATAGGGCCCTAACGGCCTTGACCCCGCCCGCCCGGCCCATCGCGACCGGACAGGCAAGAACTTGCCGCTCCGGCTACCCCGCGGGGACTGCCGGAGCGGCTTTTCATTCAGCGAGGGAGACTGCCTCTCAGAGGCAGAAATCGCCTGCGCGGGGTCACCCGGGCCCGAGTCACGCGGGCAGGCAAAACCCCGCGCCGCACCGGCCTTTTCACCGTCCGGAGTGGCGTCCGTCACGGCTTTTCCACATCTCTCGTGCCAAAACCGGGTCAAATTGGGTCAAAACCCCCAAAAAACGGCCTTACTCCAATGGACCCGGTGCTTTTGCGAAGCTAACCGAGTGCTTCCATTAAACCGGAGGAACAAGCCGATGAACAATTCTGACCTCGCCGACAACCTGGCGAACGGCCATGGCCTGACCAAGGCTGACGCGCGCAAGCTGGTTGATGCGGTTTTCACCGCCATCGCCGACGCCGCTGCCAAGGGCGAGGAAATCTCGCTGAACGGCTTCGGCAAGTTCAAGGTCAAGGACACCCCGGCCCGCGAAGGCCGCAACCCCTCGACCGGCGCGACCATCCAGATCGCTGCAAGCCGCAAGCTGGCGTTCGCTCCGGCCAAGGCGGTCAAGGATAAGCTCAACGGCTGATCCTGCAGGGCGGCGCCAGCACTCGCAATGGCGCCGCCCTACCATTCTCCGGACAGCCTTCCCTGTTCAGACTGGCGCCCGAACACATTTCAATGAACTTTGACGACCAGCTATTCCGTTATTTCGGCACGACCGACCTGGGTGCTATCACCCCTGCCGCGCTGGAAAGCGGGCGTGAGCGGATGGAAGTGGACTTTGGCCTTGAGAAAGACCGGGGCCGTCGCTTCGCCATGTGGGCGCTGATGCACATATTGGGCAACGCGCCCGACCTCGACATCGCCTTCAAGGACCCGGCAGAACGGGACGCCGCGCGGGACTTCATGGACCTGATGGCGCGGGGCAGCGAAGACTGAATCTCTGATCAAGAGAAGCCCCTGCCCAAGTATTCCCCCTCCTCCCGCTCCACATTCCCCTGCTTTGCGACAAGTCGTTTTGAAGTAACCGGGATTTGAACTTGCGGGAATTTCCAAGCCTCTTCATTATGCTGGCACATCGGCGTCGCCATACCGAATGCAATAGCCCGGCCCCGCAACAGCGGTCCGGCTTTGTGGTGGAGGGCGCCCATGCCTTGGTACAGCATGCCGGGTTTCAGAAGCCTCGTTCTCGGAATGGCGATCCTCTCGATCGCCGGTTGCAAGCGATCGGCGATTGAGGACGAAGCGACGCTGGCAGGCATGTCGGATGACGCATTCCCGCAGGCTGACGAAGACTATTTCCGCGACATGGACAATGGCGTCGCGCTGACCCCTGACGAGGTCAAGGGGCGCAACATGTGGCTGGTGTGGACCGGCGGCAACGACCGTTTCTGGGACTATATGTCGCGCCCGACGCTGGGCGGCTTCGACCTGCTGAAGATCGTCGCGCCTGACCCGAAGAGCGACAACCGCCGAGGCAAGCGCTGGTATCAGCTGGGCCTTGTCAACGAGCCCTGCTTCTCCGCACCGGCAACGCCCGACCAGTACGGCCTGTGGCGCGATGTACGCGACAGTAAATGCGCGCCGGACCCCTTCGCCAATGAGAAGAAGTACCCCGGCGTAAAGATCGGCGCGCGCGGCACGACGGTGCCCGTCGGCTCATACTTCGGAGAGCCCAGCGGCATCCTTGGCCTGCGGCTGTTTTCCAATCCGGACTTTAACGAAGAAGCCAAGAAGAAGTGGGATGCAAACCGCTTTTACAACGATCCGAAATACTACAACGATCCGAAACTCGTCCGCCCCTATCGCGTGGGCATGAGCTGCGGCTTCTGCCATGTCGGCCCCAGCCCGATCCATCCGCCGGCAGACCCCGAGAACCCGACCTTCGCGGACCTCAATTCCACCGTTGGCGCGCAATACATGTGGGTAGACCGGCTGTTCTTCTGGAAGCCGGACGAACGCAACTTCATGTACCAGTGGGTCAAGACCTTCCGGCCCGGCGCGATGGATACCTCGCTGGTATCGACCGACAATATCAACAATCCGCGCACGATGAACGCCGTCTACAACCTTGGCCCGCGGCTCGGCATGGGCAAGGCGATTGGACATGAGGTGCTGTCAGGCGGTGAACTGGGCAACATGCAGTTCAACGATTTCGTCGATTCCGGCCCGCTGACGGCGTTCTTCACCAAGCCCGACCAGGTCTACACGCCCCGCGTGCTGAAGGACGGCGCGGATTCTGTGGGTGCCTTGGGCGCGCTAAACCGGGTCTATCTCAACATCGGCCTGTTCAGCGAGGAGTGGCTGACCCACTTCAACGCCGTGGCGGGGGGCAAGCCGATCACGCCGATCCAGATCGAAGTGGCCCGCGCGAATTCTGCCTATTGGCGCGCCACTGAAAAGGGGACCGTCAATACGGCGCTGTTCTTCCTTAAGGCCGCCAAGCCCGATCACCTTTCCGCCGCGCCGGGAGGGGCCGCGTTCCTGACGGCATCGACCGAGCAACTTGCGCGCGGGCGCGACGTCTTTGCCGATACCTGCGCCCGCTGCCATTCGAGCAAGCAGCCCATCCCGCCGGAAGGTTCGCGGCTGACTGACAGCACCGGCAAGAACTACCTCGCCAATTTCCGTAACTGGTGGAAGTGGACGCAGACCCCGCGCTTCAAGCAGGACATGCGAACTATCGCTGCAGCGCCGGACTTTGCGCAGGATAATTATTTCAGCACCGACGCGCGCATCCCGGTCACCTTGCTGCGGACCAACCTGTGCAGCCCGCTCGCCACCAATGCGCTTGCAGGCAACATCTGGGACAACTTCTCATCGAGCACCTACAAGGCGCTGCCTTCGGTGGGCAAGGCGAGCTATCAGGATCCCTTCACCGGTGAGGCCAAGATCTATCCCATGCCCGCCGGTGGGCGCGGCTATACGCGGCCCCCTTCGCTGATTTCTCTCTGGTCGACTGCGCCGTTCCTGCTCAACAATGCGGTGGGGCCGTTCAACGGCGATCCCTCCGTCGCGGGCAGGATGAAGTCGTTCGACGCCTCGATCCGGCAAATGCTGTGGCCGGAGCAGCGCCAGAAGGACAGCTTGCTGCCGAACGCGCAGGGCGTGATCGACCGCACCACGACGCGCAGTTACCTGTTCATCCCGTCTGCTTTCGTGCCCAAATTGCCAGGCAAGCTGGACGAAAAGACGCAAGAGGCATTGGCGAGGCTGACCGATAAGGACGGCAACATCTCCATCGGCCCGATCCCGGCAGGGACTCCCGTGAACCTCCTCGCCTCGCTGCAGCCGCTGTCCGAAACGAAAGATCCCGGCCAGTTGCTGGCGCACTACGCGCGCATCGTCAGGTTGCTCGCCGGGCTGAAGGCATCACTGCTGACCGTGCCGGATGGCGCAGACGACGCTGCGCTGAAGGCGCATTTCACATCGCTGCGCGGCCCGTTGATGGCGGTCAGCAAGTGCCCGGACTTTGTCGTCAATCGCGGTCATTACTTCGGCACGGCCCGCTTCAACGACCAGACCGGGCTTACCGATGACGAAAAGAGCTTTGGCACCGAGGCGGTGCTTACCGACGCCGACAAGCAGGCCCTGATCGCCTATCTGAAGACAATCTGACGGGGCGGCGGCCATGCCTGCCCCATCATCCGGCTATGACTATGTGGTAGTCGGATCGGGCGCGGGCGGCGGAACGGTTGCCGCGCGGTTGGCCGAGGCCGGTTTTCGCGTGCTGGTTCTGGAAGCAGGGCCAGACCCGCTGACCACAGACGACCGCGCGGCGGCAGATTATTCCGTTCCCGCATTCCACGCCATTTCCAGCGAGAACCCCCAGTTCTGCTGGAACCAGCGCGTCAGTCATTTCGACGATGGCGTTGCCGCGCGCGCTGATGGCAAGGCGAATGGGGACGGCCTGATCCTCTATCCCCGTGCCGGAGCGCTTGGGGGCTGCACCGCGCACAATGCCATGATCTTCCTCTTGCCGCAGGATGCCGACTGGGACCGGTTGGCAGAGGAGAGTGGCGATGCCTCATGGTCGGCCAAGGCCATGCGGCGCTACCGGCAAAAGGTGGAGCGATGCCGCCACCGCCCCTTCTGGCGCCTGCTTGCGCTGATCGGCATCAACCCCAGCGGCCACGGCTGGAAGGGCTGGCTATCGGTGGAAAAGGCCATCCCCATGCGCGCGCTGAAGGACGCCGTGCTGATCCGATCCCTGTTCCTGGCCAGCCTTGTGGAACTTGGCCGAGGCAAGGGCCTGATCGCCCGGCTGCGCGCCTTCACGCAGAATTGGGGCGATGCGAACGACCGGCGGCGCGATGGGCATGAACAGCTCTGCTACCTGCCGCTGTCGACCTTCCGCCACGAGCGCAGAGGAACACGCGAAAGGCTGACTTCTGCCCGCCCTCGCCCGCCCGGCCGCTTGGACGTCCAGCCGGACACGCTAGCGACGCGCATAATTCTTGACGAAGCCAACCGCGCAGTGGGCGTCGAATGGATGCGTGGGCGGCACCTGTATCGCGCCAGCCCTGCGGCGGGAGAGAGCCAGCCAGTTAAGGTGGGAAGCACGTTGGCGGCAAGGGAAGTCATATTAGCAGGCGGAACATTCGCCACGCCGCAACTGTTGATGCTCTCAGGCATCGGCGATCCACAGCAATTGCGCGAACACGGCATCACGCCGCGCATCGATTTGCCCGAAGTCGGCCGTAACTTGCAGGACCGCTATGAGATCGGGCTGACCTACAAGATGGCCCACCCATGGCATTCACTGCGCGACGCCGAGTTTGCTCCCGGCGACGCCGTCTGGCGCAAGTGGAAGCGCTGGCGGCGGGGCATGTACATCTCCAACGGGGCGGCCATCGCTGCCCTACGCTGTTCCTCTTTCGCGGAAGTCCGCAATCCCGACCTCATGCTGATGGGCCTGATGGGGCGGTTCTCCGGCTATTATCCCGGCTATTCGTCGGATTGCTGGAAAGGCCGCGATGGCTTCAGCTGGGTCATCCTGAAAGGGCAGACCGGCAATCGCGCCGGAACTGTGACACTGGCATCCAGCGAACCGCGCGATGCGCCGCATGTCGCCTTCCGAAACTTTGCCCAAGACGGGGAACGTGACCTTGATGCGATGGTCGAAGGCGTTGCCATGGCGCGGGCAATGGCGGCACCACTGCTGGAATGCGGGGCGATCTCGGCCGAAGAACTCCCCGGCCCTACGCTGACTGGCGACGCACTGAGGGGGTGGATCCGCACCAATGCCTGGGGCCACCACGCCTGCGGTACGGCTGCCATCGGGCCGGTGCTGGATTCGCGCGGACGGGTGCATGGCGTGGCTGGCCTGAGGGTAGTTGATGCCTCCATCTTCCCCCGCATCCCCGGCCTTTTCATCGTTTCCGCCATCTACCTGGCCGCAGAAAAGCTTGCGGCCGACATCATCGCCGACAGCAAAATGGAGCGCTGATCCATGTTCCGACCGCTGCACAACCTGCTCGAATTTGGCCTCCATGCAGAGCGCCGCATCGATCCCTTCTTCCGGCCCTTCTTCGATGCGCTTTTCCGATGGCCGCTGACGCGCTTTTTCAACTGGACCATCAATCTCACCCGCAGCCGCGATGTGCCACCGTTGGGGCAGGAGCAGTTCTGGCCCGACGAGGAGCAAAGCCTCGACACCATGGTCGCGGAGATGCAGCGGCAACTGGATATAGACTTCACGCCCGGCAACTATGAACGGGCAGGAAATACCAAGACGCATGGCCTTGTCCGGGGAACGCTGACGGTCTTGCCGAACCTGCCCGAACACCTGCGCCATGGGATCTTCGCGACAGAGCGCAGCTATCCGGCGTGGGTCCGCTTTTCCAATCCCGGCCCGCATGTGGAACCTGACATCGACGACGTCGGCTTCGGCAGTATCGGCATGAAGCTGATGGACGTTCCCGGCCCAAAGCTGATGGAGGACGAGAGGTTCACGCAGGACTTCACCGCCGTCACGCCTGTCACTTTCGTCACGCCAGACACGCGCGAAAACGCGCTGCTGCAATACTGGAGCAGGCGCCACTTGCCGATCTGGTACTTCCTGAACCCCAAGCGCTCACACCTGCGCGACTTCATCATGCAGGCGCTGTGGAACCGCACTTTGGCGAACCCGCTCGCCAACGAATATCACAGCACCGTGCCCTACCTGCTGGGTGAGGGTCAGGCGATGCAGTACAGCTTTCACCCGCTGACCAAGGTGACGACCCGAATCCCGCGCTTGCCGTTCCGCCCGCCGGACAACTATCTGCGCGACAACATGGCCGAAACGCTGCGGCAGGGTGAGGTGCGGTTCGAGATGCGGGTGATCCTGCAGAAAGACCCGGTCCTCATGCCGATCGAGCAAGCGGGCGTACTGTGGGATCCGCGCCTTTCGCCGCGCATCCCGGTCGCCACGCTGACGGTCCCGGCACAGGAGTTCCAGTCACCGGCGCAGTTCGCCTTTGCGCGGCAGATTACGATCAACCCGTGGCACTGCATGCCCGAACACCGCCCACTGGGGAACCAGAACCGGGCGCGGCGGCGGATGTATTATGTGATGTCGCGCTATCGCCAGGCCAAAAACGGCGAACGGCATGTTGAGCCGACCGGGGATGAGGTGTTCGAATAGGCAATCGACATCGTCCGCCACCGGAATCACGCTGCGAGATAATTCATTTCATAGGACCGGCATGTCGCGTCCTGGCGCTTCTCAGCACCCGGTACAGGCGGGGCATCCTGCTCCCACGGCGCGGCATAATGGATGGCCACGGCGACTGCGCTTGCTTCAAGCACAAGCTTCAACAAGCGGTGCAGCGCGCCGGTGTGATGAATATTGCTGGTCATAATATCCTCGAACTTGCGAAGCGGACCAGGCTGACTTCCGCCCGGGCTTGATCCTTGTACGGTGGACGAACAGACGATTGGCGCCGAAATTGGTGGCATAATCGAGCAAATTGTGCATCGTATCGACAATGACGCAAAAATTGCCTGATCTGGATAATTTTGACCGAAAGCTCATCGACGAGATTCGTCAGGATAACCAACAACCTGCCCGCATTCTGGCTGACAAGGTCGGCCTGTCGGTATCAGCCGTGACGCGGCGGCTTCGGCGGCTGCGGGAAACGGGGACGGTCGTAGCCGATATCGCCGTGGTCAATCCCCGGCTTACCGGTTCGGCTATCACCATGCATGTGCTGGTACGGATGGCACAGGCTGGGCGGCAAGCGATGGATACGTTCGCGCGGGAAATCCTGCGCTACCGAGAGGTTACGGGTG
>JBEVKC010000138.1:0-4071 GCA_040509895.1 Novosphingobium sp.
CTGCTCATCCTCGAAACGAATGGCAATGCGCGGGCCGTGCAACTCTGCCGAACGTCGCATTAGGTCGTGGTAGGTGGTCACGTTCCGGTCTGTTGCCTCAGCGTTTCTGGATCTGGATCAATTCGACGTAGAATCCGTCAGGGTCCTTCGCGAATGCGACGGCAGGGCCGCCCTCCATCAGCACCTTTGGCTGGTCCGTGACTTCGTAACCGGCATTCTCAATCGTACTGACCATGCCTTGCAGGTCGGGCACGCCGATGGCCACGTGACCAAAGGCATCCCCGTGGGTGTATTCATCGACGTCCCACTTTTGGGTGAGTTCCAGCAGGGCCGAGTCCCGGTAGCTGCCAAAGCCCAGGAACAGGCCCGTCGCGCGGCGCGATTCCACATCGAACCGGTCGAGCACATTCATGCCCAGCGTGTCGCAATAGAACCGCAGCGATGAATGGAAGTCTTTCACACGGAACATCGTGTGCAGCAGGCGCGGCCGTATCTCGGCCTCACCCCAGACCCAGAGATCGGCCTTGAATTTTTCCTCGTTGCCTTCCGCTTCCATGGCACTCTTTCCTTCCACTTCGCTGGACCCTGCAGATCAGATTTCGCTCGCCGCCACTTCAGGAAGAGCCGAGGGGTGCAGAGGGGCATCCATCTTGTGAACCACCGGCAGAACCTCGCGTGCGAACAGCTTCACGCTTTTCGCTGCGGCTGCGTAGGGCATGGTTCCGAACTGGGGCATCAGCGTGATTTCGGAGAAGGAGCAGGCTTCCTGACTTTCGACGATCTTCTCTATGATCATCTCGGGCGTGCCGATCATCAGGTTCGACTGGTCGTATCCCTTGGGCGCAGGCTTGCTTTCGTTCTGTGAAACAGCCTGCGCGTCCGGCGCAGTGGCCCCGCCCGACCTTGCCGCATAGCTTTCATAGCCTTTGACCCCAGCGAAGTTCGACGGGTCGTTGAGGCCATAGGCCAGCGCCACGTCACGGTTGGCGTCGGCGAGCCATGCGTCGGCTTTCTCCGCCTCGTACTTATCCGCCACGCAGTAGGTGAACAGGATGTTCTTGGGCTGGCAAGGCGGCAGCCCTACCTCCTGGCGCATCGTGTTGACCTTGCGCACGTCCTTTGCCGCCTCGCTCAGTGGCTTGTTGCCAACGAACAGGGGCTTCACGCCCCGGCGCGAAATCATCTCCAGCGAAGGCCCGGTCGCCGATGCGCCGTACAGGCGGGAGAATAAATCGCGGCTCTTGGGCGCGGGACGGATCTCCGTTTCAGGGATCTGGAAGACTTCGCCTTCATAGGAAAAGCGGTTTTGCGTGAAGGCCAGTTCGAGGATGTCGATGGTTTCCTCGAACCGCTTCATGCTGGTTTCGCGCGGAATGCCGAGTGAATCGAACTCACTCTTGGCTACACCGCGGCCCAGGCCAATCGTCTGGTACCGGCCCTTCGAGATGATATCGAGGTATGCGATCTGGTGAACCAACCGGACCGGATTCCACCATGGCACGACGACGATCTGCGTTCCGAAGGTGACCCGCTGCGTGCGACCGGCGAAGTAGGCCAGAAGCTGAAGCGGATTGGGCGTCATGCCATAGGGCGTGCCGAAATGTTCGGGCACCCAGATGCCATCAAATCCCAGCGGCTCGGCCAGATCACCAAGTGCCAGAGCCGATTCGACGACGCTCCAGTCGGGTGTCGCTGGCGCGTCGTCGATGTCGCCCGCGATGATACGCTCCCAATCGGACGAGTTCTGCGATGCGATGCCAAGATTTACCTTCATATCCAGTCCCTCTGACCATCCCCGCACGCATTGGGGCCTTATGGCCGCTCTTCCGGCGGGCGATTGCGCTGACATGGGCGGTTTGAAGATCGATGCTTCCAACCACGCTTGACAGCATTCATTTTATTCGAATATACGAATATTATTCGCATATCGGTATTTTTCTAAATTAAACGAGTGGAACTGGCAAGGCTGCAACGTGATGGGGTGGAACTTTCCGTAACCGCGGTCCAAGCGTGCTGGATGCGCCATGGCCCTGCTCACATGGGGAAGCGGCAAGGATGCTGACGGTTTCAAGAGAGGTGTCGTGAAAGCCATGGAAACCAAGCCTGCCAGCAGCAAGGCACCCCTGTCGGTTGCCCGCGTCCTTCAGATAATAAAGGTTCTGAGCCTGTCGGACGATCCGCTGAGCTTGGCCGAACTCAGTCGCAGGCTCGCTACCCCCAAGACCAGCCTGATCGGGCTGCTCCGGGGGCTTATCGACATGAACTATGTCACTTTCTCTGACGGCAGCTACCGGCTGGGCGGCAGTTCGTTCGAACTGGCGGGTTCGGTGCTGTCTGCCCGGCAGCGCAAGCACCTGAACGACTATATCCGCGCCGGAATGACCGATCTCAGGGCGCAAACCGGCGAAACGATTCTCTACGGCGTGCTGTCCGGCGATCGGCCGGAGATGATGACCTACGTCGAACTGGTCGAAAGCCGCAGCGCCATCCGGATCTCGGTCGGCATCGGCGATCGAAGCCCCCTCTATTGTACGGCCGGCGGAAGAATCCTGCTGGCGGGCATGGCTGACGAGGATGTGCAACGGCATCTTGACGAGGCGTCGCTCGATCCCATCACCGCCAGCACGGAAATCAACCGCCAGAAACTCTTGAACAGCATACGCAAGTCGCGACAGGAAGACCTGTCGTGCGTTTCCGACGAGATGGTTCAGGGCATCACCGGAATGGCAGCGCCAATCCGGGACAACACTTCGAAAGTCCTGGGCGCACTGATCGTGACTGGACCGACCGGTCGCATGAAAGACGATCACGTTGCGATCGAAGCCGCACTGCTGAAATCGGCACGGCACATTTCCGCTTCACTTGGGCACCGCGAAGAAGCAGACGCCTGAATCCACCATCCCACCCCTGCACAAGTCAGCGAGAGAAGAACCATGCCTACCCAGACGATGTACGAACGAATTCTCGACCTTATCCAGGCCGAGGGCATCGACACCCTGTTCGGCATCCCCGACCCCAGCTTCTTCGGCATGTTCATCGAGGCCGAACGGCGCGGCATGCGCATCATCTCGCCGCACCACGAACAAGCCGCGGCCCTTACCGCCGACGGCCTTTACCGCATGACCGGCAAGCCTGTGGTCTTCTGCATGAACAAGGGCCCGGGCGTCGCCAACATCATGGCCGGCGTGAACTTCCTGATGAAGGAAAACGTGCCCGCTGTCTGCATCATGGCGAACCGCCAGCGCTTCTACGAACAGAAGGTGCGGCGCGGAAAGATGCAGTACATGAGCCAGGCGCCGCTGTTTGAAAACACGGTGAAATTCGCCGGCACGATCGAATACCCGCAACAGACCGATGAAATCTTCCACGAAGCCTTCCGCAAGGCGCTGAGCGGCGTACCCGGCCCCACGTTTGTCGAACTGCCGCTGGGCGTGATGCAGGCCAAGTTCGACCGCTCCCCGGTTCTCAAGCCGCACCAGTACCGCCTCGTCCACCAGAGGGCCGACGCGCAATCGCTGGCCGAAGCGAAGGCACTGCTCGAGAAGGCCAAGGCTCCCGTGCTCTTGCTTGGTCAGGGTGGGTTCGTCTGTCGTGCTCACGAAATGCTGACCGAGCTGGCCGCCAACCTAAATTGCCCGATCCTGCAGACGAACGCGGTCGAAGCAGTCCTGCCCGGAATGGAAGACCGCACCTTCCCCTACAGCTCCGCCGTCGGTGCGGAGATTGCCAGCCAGTCAGACGTCGTGCTCGCCATCGGTACGGAACTGGGCGAGGCGCTCAACTATGGCCGGGGTCATTCGTGGAAGCCCGGCAACGAAACGCGCAAGTGGATCTACCTTGAGCGGGACGCCAACGCGATGGGCGTGAACCGTCCCATCGACGTGCCGCTGGTTGGCGATCTGCGCGACATCGTGCCTCAGCTCAACGAGGATTTGTCCGGCCTTGGTCGCACTCTCCCGGCGCAGGTTGCCGACTGGGCATCACGCCGCGACGCGCACAAGCGTTCCATCGAGGAGTACGTTCCCAAGACGTCGATGCCGATCCATCCCGGCCTCGTTCCCATTGAGGCAA
>JBEVKC010000139.1:0-6570 GCA_040509895.1 Novosphingobium sp.
GCATATCGCCCAGCCTGAAGAACGCCGCTGTCGTGATGATCACCGCAGAGCTTCCTGCTTTCGCCAAGCCCGGCCAGCGTATCGACGTGACCGTGTCCACCATCGGCAAGGCCAAGTCCCTGCGCGGCGGCGCACTGGTCATGACCCCGCTCTTTGGCGCGGACGGCCAGATCTACGCCATGGCGCAGGGCAACCTTGCTGTCGGGGGCCTTGGTATTTCAGCGCGCGACGGGTCGCAGCTTTCGGTGAACGTGCCGACTGTCGGTCGCATAGCAGACGGCGCCAGCGTTGAGCGCGCGGTTGCCACTGGCTTCGACGTGTCCGAGGTGGTGCGCTGGAACCTGTTCACTGCCGATTTCCTAACAGCCGCACGGGTGCGCGATGCCATCAACGGCAAGTTGCCCGGCAGCGCATCCATAGAGGACGGCGTTACCCTTGCCCTTCGCCTGCCCCTTGGCGCCGATCAGCGTGCCAGCACGATGGCGTCGATCGAGATGCTGGAGATCAATCCCGCAGAGACCCCCGCCCGGGTCATCGTCAACAGCCGCAGCGGCACCGTGGTAATCAACAGCGCCGTGCGCCTCTCGCCCGCCGCGATCAGCCACGGCAAGCTGACCGTGCGGATCGAGGAAGACCCAGCGGTCATCCAGCCCGCGCCGTTCAGCCGGGGCCGGACCGCAGTGCAGGAAAACAGCGCCATTTCGACGGAAGAGCAAGGCGGCCACGTTGCCCTGTTCCGCGGAGGAGCCTCGCTCTCCAGCATTGTCGATGCGCTCAACATGCTGGGCGTCAGCCCGTCTGACCTCGTCGCAATACTCGAAGCGCTGAAACAGGCTGGCGCCCTGAAAGCAGAGATGGTGGTGATATGATTGTGTCTGCAACTACGCAGGGCACGGCGCCCAAGCCCGAGCGCGAACAGCTTGCCAAGGCGGCCAAGGCGTTTGAGGCGATCTTTGTCCGCCAGATCCTCGCCGCCGCGCGCAAGACGGATTTCGGCGGCGACCTCTTTGGCGGACAAAGCCTCGATACCTTTCGCCAGATGCAGGAAGAACGCTTTGCCGACATCGCCTCGCAAAGCGGAGCCTTCGGGATCGCGCAGATGATCGAAGCGCAGTTGTCCCGTTCCGGCCCCGTTGGTGGAGGAGCCTAACCCATGTCGTCCGACCTTATCACCATCGCCCGAAGCGGCACCAAGGCAGCGCGGATCGCGCTCGACGTTACGGCGCAGAACATCGCCAATGCCGGAACCGCTGGCTACGTCCGCCGCTCTGTGCAGATGGAGGAACTTTCCAGCACAAGCGCGCTCAACCGGGACGTTTCCTTCTCCGGCGTGCGGCTGGACCGCATAGTCCGCAATGCCGACGCATTCCGCCAGGCCGAGGTCCGGCGCACAGGCGCAGATGCCTCTCGCGCCAATGCCGAAGTCGCGGGTCTGGAGAACATCGAATCCGCTGTCGAGCAAGCGCAACTCTATCCCGCGATCGTCCAGTTCGAAGCGTCGCTACAG
The DNA here is from genome assembly GCA_040509895.1 of Novosphingobium sp. GTDB lineage: Bacteria > Pseudomonadota > Alphaproteobacteria > Sphingomonadales > Sphingomonadaceae > Novosphingobium. The sequence continues at coordinate 1,508 of JBEVKC010000139.1, forward strand.
CAACTCGCCGCCGATCCGGTTGACCCGTCGCTGCGTGCCGCGCTGGTTGAGGACGCGCGCACGATGACGCGCGCCTTCAACATCGCCTCTTCCGCGTTACAGGCCGTGGGCGAGGGCCTGCGGTTCGAGGCGGCGGACGGTGTTACGCAGGTGAACAAGCTGACCAGCGAACTGGCCCAGCTGAACCTGCGCCTTGCCCGTTCCGCAGATGCCAGCAGCGACCAGACCGCCCTGCTCGATCGCCGCGACCTGCTGCTTGAACAACTTAGTGGTTACGTCGAGATCGGCGCCATCATCGCGCCCAATCAGACAGTCGAAGTGCGGTTGGGCGGCACTTCCGGCCTACCTCTGGTGAGCGGCGGCACGACGGGCACCCTCGCCATGAGTGCGGCGGCGGACGGCACGATTTCCTTCACCCTTGACGGCACGGCGACCACACCCGCTGCCGGATCGCTTGCCGGGAAGGCGCAGGCGCTCTCCAAACTGGCAAACATTTCCGCCGGCCTTGACGGCCTCGCCACCAGCCTTGCCGCAACCGTCAACGCCGCGCAGGCTGCGGGCGTGGCACTGGATGGCAGCGCGGGTCAGCCGATGTTCTCCGCCACCGGGGCTGGCGACATTACCCTTACTTTCAACGACGGCAGCATGATCGCCACCGCCCCTGCGGGCGCCGGGGCGGGCAGCCGTGACCAAAGCAACCTTGCCGCTCTGCGCTCCGCCCTTGGCACCACAAACCCGGCTGGCGCGATGGACGGGCTCATCTTCGGCATCTCAAGCGCCGTGCAAAGCGCCAGCACCACCCGCGACACGCTGGAAACGATTGCCGGGACCGCCCGCATCGCGTTGCAGGCGCAGTCGGGCGTGGACCTTGATCAGGAGGCCGTGAACCTCCTGCGCTACCAGCAGGCGTTCCAGGCGTCGGGTCGCGCGATTCAGGTAGCGGCCGACATTTTCGATACTCTCCTCGGGATAAGGTGATCCGGCCATGACCATCATCGGCACCAGTACCAGTGCGTTCTTCGACCGCTCCAACCTCGACCTGTCGGGCCTGCGCGCTCAGGCGGAAAAGTTGCAGCAGCAGCTTTCCAGCGGGGACAAGCTGTCGCGTTCGTCGGAAGACCCAGTCGCCGCCTCGCGCCTGCGCGCCCTGTCGCGATCAGAGCGGCTGGCGAAGATCGACATGACCAACGCCGACCGGGCGAGCACCGACCTTGCCCTCTCCGATGCAGCGCTAACATCCTTCGCCAATGCCATCATTCGCGCACAGGAACTGGCGACGCAGGCCGCCAACGAGACGTTGACGGAAACCCAGCGTGCCAGCATCGGCACTGAACTGGGGGAAATCCACGCACGCCTCGTCTCGCTCGCCAACGCACGGGATTCCGCTGGTCATGCCCTGTTCGGCGGAGAGGCGGCGGGCGACGCTTATTCGATAGATGCGGCAGGCAATGCGACCTACATCGGCACCGCCGGAACGGGCGACATGCCGCTGGGCGACGGGCAAAGCGTGACACGCGGCGTGACGGGGCCAGATTTCCTGAACTTCTCCGTCAATGGCAGCCCCACTGATCTGCTTACCCATGTAAAGGCCCTGGCCGATGCACTGAAGGGGAGCGCCGCCGATCCATCCGGTGCGGCGCGCGATGCCCTGGATGCTCTGGGTGCAGGCCTTGATGCCGTCTCTACATCCCAGACCATCGTCGGATCACGCCTCGCCTGGATCGACCTTGCCGTCGAGCGCAGCACCAACCTGGGCGAACTGCGCACCGACGAACAGGAAAAGATCGGCGGCACAGATATCGCCATCACCGTCGCCAATCTTCAGCAGGTCATGCTGGTGCTTGAGGCAAGCCAGTCCAGCTTTGCCCAGCTTGCCAATCTCAGTCTGTTCGAAACGCTGCGCTAACCTGACGCCAATAGGGATTTAACGACATGTACGCTGTCATCGGGATCGTGATCCTGCTCGTCATGGTTTTCGGAGGCTTCGCCATCACTGGTGGGGCGCTGGAACCAGTGCTGCATGCGATCCCGCATGAGATGCTGATCATCGGCGGCGCGGCCATCGGCGCGCTTGTCGCAGGCAATTCGCTGCACGAGTTGAAGGCCATCGGCAGCGGGCTGACCAAGACATTCAAAGGCCCGAAGCATTCGAAGCAGGACCATATCGATGCTGTGGTGCTGACAACGCGCCTGATGAAGCTTTACCGCGCCGATGGCCCGGTCGCTCTGGAAAGCCATGTGCAGGATCCGGCCAATTCCCCGATCTTCGCTGAGTTCCCCAGCATCCTTTCCAATGCCCCGCTCATCGCGCTGATCTGCGACACCTTAACCCTGATCGTCGTTTCTTCCGGCACGCTGGAAGTGTCTGCGGTGGAAGAGGTCATGGACAATGCGATGAAGACGCATTTCCGCGAACTGCACGAACCGCAGCACGCCCTCCAGACCCTTGCCGACGCGCTGCCGGCGCTGGGCATTGTCGCGGCGGTTCTGGGCGTGGTGAAGACCATGGGCTCCATCGACAAGCCGCCCGCCATTCTGGGCGGCATGATCGGATCGGCGCTGGTCGGCACTTTCCTGGGTGTGCTGCTTGCCTACGGCATCGTTGCTCCGCTGGCGGGAAGGCTGAAGCAGGTGCTGGAGCATGACGAGCAGATCTTCCACGCGGTAAAGCAGGTCATCATCGCAAGCCTGCACGGCTGGCCGCAGCCGCTGGTGGTAGAGAGCGCCCGCTCCGGCCTTGGCCATGCCTTCCGGCCGGGCCTGACCGAACTGCTCGACGCCATGCGGAGCCGCTGAGATGAGCGCCCCGCGACGTGGAGCCAGAGAGCCTCGCCCAATCATCGTCAAGAAAGTGACGGTCGTTGCCGCCGGTCATCACGGCGGCGCGTGGAAGGTCGCCTATGCCGATTTCGTCACCGCCATGATGGCCTTCTTCCTGCTGCTGTGGCTGCTGGGCGCAACGAGCGAAAAGCAGCGCAAGGGCATCGCCGATTACTTCACGCCGACGCTGGTCAAGCTGAAGGAGGAAAGCGCGGGGTCGAATGGCCTGCTGGGCGGCACGGCGATCTCGCAGCCCGACAACTACCCCAACCGGCCCGCACAGACCGGATCGAAGGCCATCACCATCCCGCGCGACGCCACCGGCGGCCCAAGGGAAGGCGCCGACCGCAAGCTGCAGGTGCAGCGTCTGCAACGCACGCTCGACGCGAAGATGAAGGCGAACGCTCAGTTGCAGAGCCTCGCCCGTCAACTTCGCATGATCGACACGACCGAAGGCATCCGCATCGACCTGGTCGACAGCGCCAACTTTTCCATGTTCCAACTCGGCACCACGGTCCTGACCCCGCAAGCGGGCGCGCTGCTGAAAGTGATCGCCGAGACGGTTGGCCCCGGCGGCGAAGGCATTTCGGTTCGCGGCCATACCGACGCGCTGCCGTGGCGTTCGGGCGTGCCCGCCAACAACTGGTCGCTATCAGCCGGAAGGGCCGAAGCGACCCGGCAGGCACTGATGCGCTCTGGCATAGCGGAAACCCGCTTCCGCCGGATCGAGGGCGTCGCCGACCGCGAACTGCTGGTGAAGGACAAGCCGCAAGATCCGCGCAACCGGCGGATTTCGATACTGCTGACGGGGTGATGCGAAGTTGACAAAGATTACACGGTGTGAACTTTGAAATCGGTAAAAATAATAATAAATACAGTTATTTGACTAAAATATCAAAGTTGACACCCTCTGCGGGAAAAACGCGGACCAACGATTGCAAAGAGCGGCAGGACGAACCCGCGCATCGTGACGTTATGCGGCGATGTAGGAAAGGCAAATTACGCCGACATGTACGAACATAGGGTAATCGCGGGAGCGACCGCCGGAGAGGCTGGTTCGTGGATCGAGATTGCTGGCAGACAGGTTGCCCCCCGATAAGATGAAGAACGGGCTCACGATGTGCACCGGGCCCAGGCATCGTACGGAGGACAACCATGGAGCAGTATATCGGTCTTCTGTAACGGGCATCCCCAAGTCAATCCCTTCTAAGCTTCATCCCTCGCCGAGTGCTTGCTTCTGTCCGCAGTCGGCGCGTGGCCGCTGCACTATGGGGTCTGCTGAGGACGGGTTGGCCAATCTCGAAACGCGCAGTCACGAAGTGCTGCTCCCGATATAGCGACCTAACCAATCCATCGTCCCGGCGAAGGGACTTCGCTTCGGGGGGCTGATGGTAGTGCCCGCCCGAAAGTCTCTTTCTTGATCCTTTCTGTTCAGGCAGCCATGGCAGCGGCTACTTTATGTGGGATGAAGTTGGTCCCGTCCTTGAGCATGTGGTGCAGCACCACCGCCAGCTTGCGAGCGAGCGCTACGCGAGCTTTTTTGGGCCCGGCACGGCTTGCAACCGCTAGCGCCCAGGTCTTCAAATCGGACCCTTTGACCGGCCGCGTCAGAATGACGTTGGCCGCTTCGTAGAGTGCTGTTCGCACGGCCTCGTCGCCGATCTTTGAAATGCGGCCGCTATAATCCGTCTCGCCAGACTGATATTTCTTCGGCGTCAATCCAAAGTGCGGCCCCACCGCTCGCGAGGAGCGGAAGCGTTCGGGTGCATCCACGGCCGCCACAAATGTCAGCGCGACCACGACGCCAATCCCAGGCGTCGTCATAAGTCGGCGTGCCTGCGCATCATCTCGGGCCAAACTCCGCAGTCTCCGCTCAAAAGTGGCGAACTCGGCAGCGAGCACTTCGCGCGCCCTCAAAAGCGACGCGGCGATCGCCTCCAAGGTCGGATGCCCCTCCACCAGCTCGCGGATCCTTCCTGCATAGGTGCGCCGCGTGGTGGGCCCTACCTTGAGCCCGAAGCCGCGCAGAATGCCGCGGATGCTCATTTCGATATCGTGAAGTTTGCCCTGGACGAGCTTGCGCGCAGAAAGCATCGCCCGCACTTCCTGCGCCGGCAATGACTTACAGTGAACCGGTCTGAACCAACCAAGTCGCATCAACTGGGCGATCCCGCGTGCGTCCTTTTTGTCCGTCTTCACGGGCATGGCCTTGAAGGCCGCTCGCACGTGGCGCGTCTCGATCA
>JBEVKC010000140.1:0-6761 GCA_040509895.1 Novosphingobium sp.
CCTCCGACAATAGGGCCGGAGTGGTACTTCGCTCCATCTGCGGCCTTGATCTGCCGTTTGGCCTCTTCGCGGGTTTTGGCCTGGCTAATGTCGCGGCCCAGCGGATTGCGGCGGTGGGCTCCGTAAAGATCGCGCGGGAGGGGGATGCGCGGGTGACGGCCGGGCTGCGCCTCGACCAGAGCAACGGGATCGCGCACCACGTCCACCGCCGGAACGCTGTCATCCAGCAGGACATGGACGAAGGAACTGTTCGCGCCGTTCTCCAAGAGGCGGCGGACTAGGTAAGGCAGCAGTTCCTCATGCCCGCCCACCGGCGCATAGGCACGAAGGCGCAGCGGGCCGTAGAGGTCTTCCGCCGCTTCATAGAGCGCCTCGCCCATGCCGTGCAGGCGCTGGTGCTCGATGGTGACGCCGCGTTCTGCCGCCATGTGGCGCACGGCCGCCAGCGTGTGGGCGTTGTGGGTTGCGAATTGCGGGTAGAGCAGCGGGCTCGCATCGATCAGCGCGCGTGCGCAAGCGAGGTAGGACAGGTCGGTGCCGGGCTTGGTAGTGAACACCGGATAGTCGGGCATTCCGGCAACCTGCGCTGCCTTGATCTCGGTGTCCCAATAGGCGCCCTTCACCAGGCGGACCATGATCCGGCGGCGGGTGGTGCTCGCCAGGGTGGCAAGTTCGTGAATCACGGCAAGCCCGCGCTTCTGGTAGGCTTGCACGACTACGCCAAGGCCGGTCCAGTCACCCAACGCCTCTTCCCGAGCCAGCCGGTCCACCAGCTTGAGCGAGATGACGAGCCGGTCCGCCTCCTCGGCATCGATGGCGAAGTTGAGGTTGTGGCGCGCGGCGATCAGCGCGAGGTCGCGGATGCGGGGATAGAGTTCCTCCCAGACGCGCTCCTCCTGCACCGCCTCATAGCGCGGGCAGAGCGCCGACAGCTTTACCGATACGCCATGGCCTGCTTCGGGTCCGGCCCCCTTGGCGTTGGCGCCTACCGCTTCAATAGCTTCGGCATAGATACCGGCATAGCGTTCGGCATCGGCCTCTGTCCGCGCGCCTTCGCCCAGCATGTCGAACGAGCAGAGCATCTTCTCGCTCTTGGCGCGGGCCAGCGCGTCCTTGATGGTGCGGCCCAGCACGAACTGTTCGCCCATGATGCGGACGGCGGCGGCGACGGCCTGCCGGATAACGGGTTCACCCACGCGGCCAGACAGGCGGCGCATGAAACCGGCGAGATCGCGCTTTGCCTCTGCATCGACGTCGACCAGCTTGCCGGTCAGCATCAGGCCCCAGGTGGAGGCGTTGACGAACAGGCTGTCTGACTTGCCGAGGTGGCTGGCCCAGTCGGCCATGGAGATCTTTTCGGCAATCAGCCGGTCCCGGGTTTCGGCATCGGGCGTGCGGAGCAAGGCCTCGGCAAGGCACATGAGGGCGAGGCCTTCCTTGGTGCCGAGCGAGAATTCCTTGAGGAAACTTTCGACCACGCCCTGTCGCCTTGCATGGGATCTCGCGCCTTCGACAAGCCCGGCGGCCTCGGCCACGACCGACTTCCGCGCCTCCGGGGACAAGGGTCGACTGGCGAGCAGGCGGGCAATCGCCTCTCCCTCATCGGTGAATTTCAGTGAATCCAGACCATCCCAGCGACCAAACTGACTCATGATGCACTCCCGTTCGCCAGTGCAGTTTTATCGCGCTTTGTGGTGAATGTGCTTCGTATTAGAGTGGCAAATATGGAATCTTGTCTCTGATCTGTTGGGATGGGCCGTGGATTATTCGCTCGATGCTACTGATCTCCGACTGATTGCCGTCCTGCAGGAGGACGGGCGGATCACCAACCAGGATCTTGCCCGCTCCTGCGCGATTTCACCGGCGGCATGTCATGAACGAGTGCGCCGCCTGCGTGAGCGCGGCGTGATCCTGGCCACGGTGGCGCTGATTGAACCGGCTGCACTTGATTGCGGGTTGCTGATCTTTGTCGAAGTGCAGCTGGACCGCACCAGCGACGATCAGTTCCGCGCGTTTGCCGATCATGTCCGCTCCATTCCGCAGATATTGGAGTGTCACATGGTCGCGGGCGGTTTCGATTACCTGCTGAAGGCGCGAGTGTCTGACATGGCTGCCTATCGCGGCTTCCTTGGCGGAATCCTGGCCGAAATACCCGGCATTCGTGAAACGCGGACCTATGCGGTGCTGGAAGAGGTGAAGCAGACGACGCGGTTGCCGGTGCCTTCGGACTGAAGTCAGCCAGCCTCGGCGGCCAATCCCTCTGGGTCGCGGATTATTACTTCCCTGCGCGAGGGAAGGTCGATGATCCCTTCTGCCTTGAGCCTTGTGAACTGGCGGCTCACCGTCTCGATGGTCAGGCCCAGCACGTCGGCAATCTGCTGGCGCGAAAACGGCAGCGCCATTCGCCGTTCGCGCTGCTCGAAGCTGGCTTGGCAACCCGGATCGACGAGCCGTTCCGACATTTCCAGCAGGAAGCTGGCGACCTTTTCGCCTGCCGACTTGCGGCCCAACAGCAGCATCCAGCGGCGGGTGCGGTCCAGTTCGCCCAGCGTGCGTTCCAGCAGCTTGTGTTCGAGGCTTGGATGCGTTTGCGCAAATGCCTCAAAGTCCCGGCGACTGAAGACGCAAACGCGTGCGTCGGTAAGCGCGGTTACCCCGTGGGCGCTTGTCGTGCCGAAAGGACGCCCGATGAAATCAGAGGGATAGACAACGCCGACGATCTGCTCGCGCCCGTCCTCGGTCCCGGTGGAGAGTTTCAGCACGCCCTCTATCACATTGGCGACGAGCACGGACTCTTCGCCCTCCCACATCAGCGATTCCCCGGAGGCAAGGTTGCGCCGGCGGCCAATGGCATTAAGCGCCTCCAGCTCTGCGGGGTTCAGTGCTGAACAGATCGCACGATTGCGCACGACGCAAAGATCGCAGGAAGACATGACTTGGCAGGTAGCAATCACATCGTTGGGGCGCAACGGCAGGGTGTTTGCGACGAACTGCTTGCATCGGATGCATGCTGCGTTGCACAACCCCAATAATGCGTATCGCCATCATCGATGAAAGCGCCGCACGCGCCTCGGTGATCCAGGAAGGGCTCGCTGCAATCGACGATTGCGAGCTTTTCGTGGTGACCGAAAGACGTGGGCTTGTCGCGCGAATCGAAGAGATTGGGCCGGACATCGTGCTGATGGACCTGGGAAACCCATCGCGCGACGTGCTTGAGGAATACTTCGTGGTCAGCCGCGCGCTGGCGCGGCCAATCGCCATGTTTGTCGACGAGTCGGACGATGAATCGATAGCTGCGTCGATCGAGGCGGGAGTTTCGGCCTACGTCGTCGATGGATTGGCGGCGGGCCGTATCCGTCCGCTGCTCGATCTTGCCGTGCGTCGATTCAACGCCTTTGCCCGGCTGCAGTCCGATCTTGCCGAAGCTAAGGGCAAGCTGGCTGAGCGCGATGTTATCGACAAGGCGAAGCGCATCCTGATGGATACGCGCAGCATGACGGAGCCTGCCGCCTATGCCGAATTGCGGGGCGCTGCGATGAATTCCGGCCGGCGCATAGCTGACATTGCAGAGGCGGTGATAACCGCCCATTCGTTGTTGGGAGGGGCCAAATGAGCACAGAGCTGGCAATCGGCTTCCTGCCGCTGGTCGATGCCTGTCTTCCGATCCTTGCCCGCGAACATGGCTTTGCCGAAGACGAAGGTGTCTCGCTCCGGCTCGTGAAGGACATGAGTTGGGCTACGGTGCTGGACCGCCTGCTCTATGGCCATAGCGACGCCGCGCATATGGTGGCTCCGCTTGCCATCGCGACCACGCTCGGACGGGGGAGGCCTGCCCAGCCGCTGTCGGTGCCCTTCGTCCTTGGCCTGAACGGCAACGCTATCACGATGCGGAGCGAGCTGGCGGCGCAGTTGCGGCCTGCGGGGCAGATTGGCGATCCGGCCACGGCGGGGGCCGCTCTGGCAGAAATCTCGAAGGTACGAATGGCAGAGGGGCGCCCCCTGCGCTTCGGTGTAGTTCACCGCTATTCCAGCCACAATTACATGCTGCGCTACTGGCTCGCCGCTTGCGGCATTCGGCCCGACCGCGATGTAGAGATCACAACTGTCGCCCCGCCGTTCTGCGCCGATGCGCTTGAGGCGGGTGAGGTTGACGGCATCTGCGTGGGCGAGCCGTGGAACAGCGTCGCTGTGGAACGCGGCGTGGGCGAGATCGTGCTAATGACCGCGCAAATATGGCGGCGGGGCGTTGAAAAGGTTCTGGCCATGCGTGAGCCGGTGCTCGAGGTAAAGCGCGATGCTGTCGAACGGCTGATTCGCGCCATGAGGCGGGCCGGGAGGCACTTCGTCGATCCGGACAACTGGGAACAGAACGCCGCGATTCTTGCCCGGCCGGAATATCTCGACGGTGACGCGGTCCTGATACGCCGGGCGCTATCGGACCGGTTGCTGTTGGCCAAGGACGCCAAAGAGCTGCACTACCCCGATTTCATGTTCCAGTACCGTGAGGCAGCCAACTTCCCTTGGGTCAGCCAGGCGAAGTGGCTCTACACCCAGATGGTCCGGTGGGACGGCATGGAATTCAATCCCGACGATGCCAACCGGGCAGCGCGGGTCTTCCGTCCCGACGTCTACCGCAGCGCACTATTGGGCACGCTGGACCCCCTGCCGGGGGCGAGTTCGAAGGTCGAAGGAAGCATTGCCGGACCTCTTGCTGTTGGCACGCAGCAGGGACGTATGACACTGACAAGCGACCGTTTTTTTGATGATCAGGTATTCGACCCCGAAGATCTGAGCGGTTATCTGTCGCGGCTCCCCTGAGGAAAAATTTTTGCTGCACTGCAAAAACCGCTTTACGAGCGCCCCCCGAATCGCTTAACCAATGCCCAGCAGGAAAGGAGCGGCCCAAGGACGGGCAGCGGTAAATCCTTCCTGCGGCATACTAACATTGCGTGGCAACGTAGCCGCCCGATCTGGACCCATCCGGTCCAAGTCGAGGCGGCTTTTTCGCGTTGTTCATGCCTCGAAACGGGGTTGTGCGAATGGACAAGGTTCGGGGTTTCAAGTTCGACCGGCGGGGTATGGTCGCGGCTCTGCTCGCTGGCGTGGTGCTGGCAGGCTGCGGTTCCAGCGATGCGCCTTCGGGCAAGGTTGCGCAGAAAGTCGCGACGGTCCCAGGCATTGAAAAGCAGAACCTGAAGCTGGGTTTCATCAAGCTGACCGACATCGCGCCGCTGGTTGTCGCCAAGGAAAAGGGCTTCTTCGCCGAAGAGGGCCTGAACGTGACGCTTGAGCCGCAGGCGAACTGGAAGGTGCTGCTGGATGGCGTGGTCGGCGGCCAGCTTGACGGCGCACACATGCTGGCAGGCCAGCCGCTCGCCTCGGGCGCGGGCTTTGGTGCCAAGGTCAAGCTCATCACCCCCTTCTCGCTGGACATCAACGGCAAGGGCATCACCGTTTCGAACCGCGTCTATCAGGCGATTGCGCCCAGCCTGCCAAAGGGCCCTGACGGCAAAGTGGTCCACCCGATCTCCGCCTCGGTGCTGAAGCCGGTAGTCGCGGCCGGAAAGGCTGCGGGCAAGCCGTTCAAGATGGGCATGGTGTTTCCGGTATCCACCCATAACTACGTCCTGCGCTACTGGCTGGCAGCTGGCGGGCTGAACCCCGGTTTCTACTTGCCGGGCGACACCGCCGGCACGACCGGCGCCGACGTCCAGCTTTCGGTCACCCCGCCGCCGCAGATGCCGGCGACCATGGAGGCCGGAACCATCGAAGGTTATTCAGTGGGTGAGCCGTGGAACCAGGCCGCCGTCGCCAAGAAGATTGGTGTGCCGCTCATCGTCGATCCCGACATTGCCGGGCTTACCGGTGACAAGGTGTTTGGCCTCAAGGAAGAATTCGCCGCCAAGAACCCCAATACCGTCAAGGCCCTGCTGCGCGCCCTGATCCGCGCTTCGATGTGGCTCGATGCCGATAACGGCAAGAACCGCCCCGAAGCGGTGAAGATGCTGGCCAAGTCGCAATATGTCGGCGCTGATGAGAAGGTGCTGCTGGCATCGATGACCGGGCACTTCACCTTTGGCGAAGGCGACACGCGCTCCACGCCGGAATTCAATCTCTTCTTCGACCAGCAGGCCAGCTATCCGTTCTACTCCGACGCTATCTGGTTCCTCACTCAGATGCGCCGCTGGGGCCAGATCACCGAGAACAAGCCCGACCAATGGTACCTCGACACCGCCAAGTCGGTCTATCGCACCGACCTCTACGATGCGGCGGCGAAGTCGCTGGTAGCTGATGGAAAGGCCCCCGAAAGCGCTTTCCCGGCCACCGATGGCTTCCGCACCTACACAAAGTCGGCAATCGACAAGGTTCCCTTCGATGCACGCAAGCCGACTGCCTACATCGCGAGCTTTTCCATCGGCCTGAAGCCGGGCCAGACCGTTACGCCTGCGGGCGTCAAGTAAGGACTGTTCGACATGACTGTTGCACTGGTCAGGAAAGACGAATTCCCAAGCGCCATCGAAATCGCTCCGCCCATTGACGCGGCGCGGGAAGAAGAGATTGTCGCCGAAACTCCAAAGGCCAATCCCTTGACCAAATTCCTTCCCGCCGACTTCAAGCTGCCGCCAGCCGCCGCAATCTGGGACGCGGCTTGGCCGCCGCTGGCTGGCATCACAGCTTTCGTCGGCCTCTGGGCGCTGCTGGCGCCGATGGTGCAGACGTCGCTGGGTGCCCTGCCGGGGCCGGGCGATGTCTGGTCGGCC
>JBEVKC010000141.1:0-6623 GCA_040509895.1 Novosphingobium sp.
AAGAGAAGGATCGTGGGCGTCGGCTTGACCATATGTGGGCCTCGCCAGAGCTGGCACAGCAATCGGTCACGCACCGCTTCGTCGAGGAAACGCGGCGCTGGGAACCGCCGTCGGACCATGTGCCGCTGATGACCGAGTTCGCGCTCTGAGCGGAGACGCGCCTTCTCCCCAACGCCGCGTCGCGCTGGCGCTTGATGCGCTGCGCCACGGCTGGCCGATCGCCTTTGACAGCGCCTTCACCCTTCTGCCCGCCGAAACCGGCCTTGGTGACGGGGTGCAGGCGGGGCGGATGCTTATTTCTTCGGCCCGGGCGGTTACGCTGAAGCTTGCCAACCAGCGCGAGGCGGCCGTGCCGGAAGCGCCGGTGCTGATCCGGGGTGCGGAACCGTTCGATCTTGCCCATGCCCGCGTGGTGGCCGATCCGGCGCTGGACCTGCTCCACCCGATGAAGGGGCCGTTTGCAGCCGATCACCTCGACCATGCCGATGCTGCCTCTGTGGCCATGGAACTGGCGCGGCTGGCAGGCTTGCTGCCGGCATTCCTCGTCGATCCGAAGCCAGTGGGCGAGGCGCAGGTTCTGCGCGCTTCCGACCTTGCGGCATGGAAGCAGACGTCCCGCCTTGCCATAGCCGCCCGCGCGCACTTGCCCATCGCTGCCTGCGAGGATGCGGAGATCATTGCCTTCCGCTCTGTCGATGACATGCGCGAGCACGTGGCGCTGTTGATCGGCAAGCAGGATGGTGGCCGCCCGCCGCTGGTCCGGCTCCATTCTGAATGCCTGACCGGCGATATCCTTGGCAGCCTGAAATGCGATTGCGGGCCGCAGCTCGACGCCGCGCTGGAAGCAATGGCGGAGGAAGCCCGCGGCGGCGGCTGGGGCGTGCTGCTCTACCTGCGGCAGGAAGGGCGCGGCATCGGCCTGATCAACAAGCTGCGCGCCTACCAGTTGCAGGATCAGGGGTTTGATACGGTCGATGCCAACAATCGGCTTGGACTCCCCACCGAAGCACGCGATTTCCCGGTGGCGGCACGGATGCTTGAGTTGCTGGGCGTCCATGCCATCCGCCTGATGACCAACAACCCCGCGAAAGTAGCGGCCCTTGAGGCTGAGGGTGTGGCTATCGCAGAACGGGTGCCTCACCACCTTCCGCCCAACCCGCACAATGCCCGCTACCTCGCCACCAAGCGTGATCGTACCGGACACCTGCTGTGAAACTACGGGCCGAAGAGGCCGGTGATGAGAGTGCCATCAGCGCCGTGGTAGAGGCGGCTTTTTCCGGCCATCCGCACAGCGATGGTTCCGAAGTTGGCATCGTCGAACGCCTGCGATCGGCGGGCGCACTGTCCGTGTCGCTGGTCGCAGAGGATGATGGGCGGATAGTCGGTCACGTCACGTTCTCCCCCGTCTCGATCGCCGACGGCACGCCTGGCTGGTTCGGGCTCGGCCCCGTTAGCGTCCTGCCCGAACGGCAGCGAGGCGGCATCGGCGGCGCGCTGATCCGCGCCGGGTTGGAGCAACTACGGCGGGCCGGGGCCGCGGGCTGTGTTGTCCTGGGCGATCCGGCTTATTACACCCGCTTCGGCTATTACCACGATCCCGCGCTGACCTATCCTGCCCCGATGCCCGAAGCGTTCCAGCAACTGCGCTTTTCAGGCGCGCCGCCCAAGGGCGAAGTCACCTATCATGCGGCCTTTGGCTGACAACTTCGCCCCGCATTTCGCGAGAATCTCATATTTTTTCGGCCTGAAAACCCCTCGGCCTTGAATCTGCCACATCCGAATCCTACAATCCTTTTTGCGGACCGGGCCCCTCTGGCGTGTGTATCTGGCCATCAAGGCAGAGCGCGCGTGATGTCGGACCGCATCGGATGTCGCCGATGCTGATTGGGCCTTGCACTGTCCCTACCCCCCTTCCCAGTGCAGTGGTTCCGCATCGGGGCATCCGATTTGAACAACCGTTCGAAAGGGTGCTTAACCTATGTCTGACCGTGTCTACCGCCTTATGGAACGTCATCAGAGGCTGGACGAACACCTGCGCCGTTTGCAGGTGAGCCGCTTTGCGGATTCTTTTGAGATCCTGCGGCTGAAGAAGCTGAAACTCGCGATAAAGGACAGGCTCGCGCGGCTGGCAAGTTCCCCGCTGGCTGTAAGCTGAACCGGTCCGGGTGCCGGCGCGGAGCGAGTGCCGCGTCGGCACCAATTTTTGAAGTTTTTCCTGCTAACGCGGAAAGCGGCGGATCACTGTCAGAAACGCGTCGCCATAGGACTCAAGCTTCCGCGTGCCCACGCCGCCAATTTCGCCCAGCACGCTGAGGGTGTTCGGCCGCAGCCCCGCCATCTCGCGCAGGGTTGAATCGTGGAAGATGACATAGGGCGGCACGCCCGCTTCCTCTGCCAGTTCGCGCCGCAACGCGCGTAGGGCGTCGAACAGCGGATCGCCCACCGGATTGGCTCCGCGATCCTTGTCCCGTTTGCGCCTGCGCTCCCGTTCCGGTGGAATGACGACGGCGATGCTCGCCTCGCCCTTCAGGATCGCCCGTGCATCGCCCCCCAGCGCAAGGCCCCCGTGCTCGGTCGGCACAAGACAGCCGCGCGCCTGCAGTGCCCTCGCAAGGGGACGCAGCAGCCGCGCCTCCTCTCCCTGCACGATTCCGAACACTGACAGAGTGTCATGCCCGCGTTGGATCACCCGGTCATCGGCAACCCCGGTCAGCACCTTTTCGAGATGACCAAAGCCAAAGCTCTGCCCGGTGCGATAGGCGGCAGAGAGCAGCTTCTGCGCCGTTACCGTAGCATCATTTACGCCCGGCGGATTTAGGCAGTTGTCGCAATTGCCGCATGATTCCGGCGGACTTTCCCCGAAGTGACGCAGCAGGATGGCGCGGCGGCAGACGGCCGTTTCGACCAGGGCGGCCAACGCATCGAGCCGCGTCCGTTCCCCGGCGACACGCGCTTCCTCTACTTCGCCAATACGCTGGCGGGCGCGGACGAAGTCGCCTGCGTCCCATAGCATCAGCGCGTTGGCTGGATCGCCGTCGCGACCGGCACGGCCGGTTTCCTGGTAATAGGCCTCTATCGACTTGGGCAGGCCCGCGTGGGCGACAAAGCGCACGTCCGGTTTGTCGATCCCCATGCCGAAAGCGACCGTGGCGACCATCACCATGTCTTCGGAGGCGACAAAGGCTGCCTGATTGGCCGCGCGCACTTCTGGCGGCAATCCCGCGTGATAGGGCAGCGCCGGGCGCCCCGTTGCGTTGAGCGCCCCAGCCAGTTGTTCCACTTTGGCCCGCGTCGGGGCATAGACGATCCCCGGCCCGGGATTCTCCTCAAGCAGCCGCTTCAATTGCTGCATGGAATTGTCGCGCGGCCGGATGGCATATCGGATGTTTGGCCGGTCAAAGCCCGCCACGATCAGCCCGTCTTCGGCAATACCAAGCTGGTGCAGGATGTCGGCCCGCGTATGGGCATCGGCCGTCGCCGTAAGGGCCAGCCGCGGCACTTCGGGAAAGGCATCCATCAGCGGCCGCAGCGCGCGATAGTCGGGACGGAAGTCGTGCCCCCATTCGGAGACGCAATGCGCTTCGTCGATGGCGAACAGGCTAACGCGCGCCTTGGTCAGAAGCTCGCGGAAATGGCCTTGGCTGGCACGTTCCGGCGCGATGTAGAGCAGGTCCAGCTCGCCCGCCCGGTAGCGCTCTATTGTGCGTTCGCGGTTGGTATCGACACTGGTCAGCGTAGCAGCGCGGATGCCGTTGGCCTCTGCCGCGCGAAGCTGGTCATGCATCAGGGCGATCAGCGGCGAAATAACTATGCAGGTGCCATCCAGCATCACCGAAGGCAGCTGGTAGGTCAGCGACTTGCCCGCACCGGTCGGCATCACTGCCAGGGTGGACTCGCCGCTCAGAACCCGTCCGACAACCTTGTCCTGAACGCCCCGGAAACCGGAAAAGCCGAACGTGTCATGCAGCACCCGGCGCACATCGTTGCTGTGAGCAGTGGCAGACGTGTCGGAAAGGGCAGGGGCTTGCATCGCCGGGCTTATGGCAGAAATGCCCCATGGCGCAAACGCGGGCACGGCCGTGAATTCCGTTGGCGCCTTTCCGGCTAGCTGATAATCGCGGTGAATCGGGGGTATGAAACGGCATTGAAGCTTTCCGGCATCGAATTGGAACTGATCCGGCGTTTCATCGAGCGCTATCGCGCCAACGTTAACGTCGTGCTGGTGACCAGCGTGATCATCAACGTGCTGCTGATCGGCGGCTCGGTTTACATGATGCTCGTCTATGACTCGGTGCTGCCAAGCCGCAGTGTGCCTACATTGGCAGGCCTCTTCGCACTGGTAGCAATGGTCTTCCTGTTCCAGGCGGTGTTCGACGCCGTCCGGGCCGAAGCACTGTTGAACTTGGCCAACGGCGTGAAGCACGACCTGTTCGAACCCGTGCATCGAGTGGCAGTGCGGCGTTCGCTGCGTACCGGTTCGACGAATGAGCCGCTCCAGCTGACGCGCGACCTCGATCAGGTCCATTCCTTCCTGGCAGGCAGCGGACCAGTTGCGATCATCGACCTGCCGTGGGTCGTGCTCTTCCTGCTGATCCTGTTTGCGCTGCATTGGGCACTTGGCCTTGCCGCGCTGGCCGGTGCATTGGTACTCGCGGCGATCACGCTGGCAACAAGCCGGCGCAGCGCGGCGGGAACGCACCGGGCGGTTGAAGTCACCGCGCGCCGGATCGCTGCCACACAGGCAGAGTTCCGCTATGCCGAAAGTGCCCGCGCCATGGGCATGCAGCGCCGCCTGCTGGCGCGCAGCGCGGCATGCGACGCTGAATACGTGGATGCGCAATCATACCTTGCGCGGACGGTGGCGCGTTTTGGCGGCGGGGGGCGGGTATTCCGCTTGTTCCTTCAGTCCGCGATCCTGACGGTTGGCGCCCTGCTGGTGCTCGACAACAAGGCCAGCGGCGGGATTATCATTGCAGCATCGATATTAGCGAGCCGGGCTCTGGCTCCCGTCGATCAGGCCATCGCCAACTGGCGGTCGCTATCGGCTGCGCGCGAAGGCTGGGGCCGGCTGGTGGAGGCGCTTGCCGAAGATGCGGATGCGCCGATACGTGATGTCACGCTCCCCTCTCCGTCTGGCGCTGTGGTGCTGCGCGATGTGTGGGTGTCGCCATCGGGCGGCGCTGGCTTCGTGCTGCAGGGGGGTGAGCCTTGCCGTGCAGCCGGGCGAGGCGCTGGCGGTGATCGGGCCGTCTGCTGCTGGCAAGACCACGCTGGTGCGCGCGCTGCTGGGGATATTGCCGGTGGGCCGCGGCGAGATCCGGATCGACGGGGCGACTCACGATCAGTGGGAACCGCACGTGATCGGCGCGGCCATGGGCTATGTCCCGCAGGTGGTAGAACTGATGGAGGGAACGCTGGGCGAGAACATCGCCCGCTTCGATCCTGCTGCGACGTCCGAGGCGGTGATCGCCGCGGCGAAGGCGGCGGGTCTTCATGAGATGATCCTCTCCTTTGCCGACGGCTATGAGACCAAGGTGTCTGCAGGCGGAGCGGAGTTCTCTGCCGGACAGCGTCAGCGCATCGGCCTGGCGAGGGCGCTCTACGGCGATCCCTTCCTGGTGGTGCTCGACGAGCCGAGTTCGAACCTCGATGCCGCGGGCGACGACGCGCTGGCCGCGGCGATCGCGGGGGTGCGCGCACGCGGCGGCATCGTCGTGATGGTGACCCACCGCCCGGCAACCTTGGGCCCGATCAGCCACGTCGCGGTGCTTGCCGCGGGCCGCCTCACCGACTTCGGGCCGCGCGACGAGGTGCTGCAGCGCGTGCAGGGCAAGAAGCTTGAAGGGGCCCGCGCATGAGCGTGCCCGCGCTGTGGCCGGAAGATGGTGACGCGGGCGCGCAGGCGGGCGCCTTCGACATCTCGCGCGCGCTCAGGATCGGCGGCGGCCTGTTCGCGCTGCTGTTGCTGCTCGCCGTGGTCGTGCCGATCGGCGGGGCGGTGCTTGGCCAGGGGCAGGTCGGGGTGGAAAGCCGGGTCAAGCGCATCGCCCATCCCTTTGGCGGGGTGATCGCCGAGATCCTCGTCGCCAATGGCGAGCATGTGAAGGCCGGCCAGCTGCTTATGCGGCTCGACGACAAGGTGACCGGCGCCGATGCGACCTATGCCAGCCTGACGGTCGAGCAGCTGCTCGCCCAGCGCGCGCGGCTCGAGGCCGAGCGGCTGGGAGCGGGGCGCATCGCCTTCCCGGCCGAACTGACCACCGCGGGCAGTGCCAGCGCCGGCGCCAGTGCGAGGAAGGCGATGGCCGACGAGGCGCGGCTGTTTGCACTGCGCCGCAGCGAAGAGGACCAGCTGCGCGCGCAGCTCGCCGCGCGCGAGGTGCAGCTCCACCAGCAGATCGCCGGGACGAGAGCGTAGATCGCCGCGCTCGAGCGCCAGCGCCAGCTGATCGAACCCGAGCGCCGCGGCGTGAAGGAGCTGTGGGAGAAAGACCTCGTCACGATCAACCGGCTCAACGAGATGGAGCGCACCGCCGCCGACATCGACGGGCGCATCGCCGCGCTCAGCGCCAATATCGCCCAGACCCGCGCGCAGGTGACCGAGACGCAGGAGCGCAAGATCC
>JBEVKC010000142.1:0-46295 GCA_040509895.1 Novosphingobium sp.
ATACTGGCCTGCCCCCTTGCCCATCGCGTTGAAAACAAGCACGGTGCCGCCGATGCGCCGCCTGCTGCTGTTCATCATCCCCGCCCTCGCCCTTTCAGCCTGTGCCCCACAGGCAGAGCGTGTGGCCTCTGTCACAGCACCGCAGGAAAAGCCTGTCTGGGCCTTCCAGGCGAGCGACGTTCCGGTAGATCCCGGTTTCCGCTTCGGGCAGCTCGACAACGGCATGCGTTTTGCCATTCGCCAGAACGCTACCCCCAAAGGAACTGCGCTGGTCCGGATGGAGGTTGCCGCCGGATCGCTTGACGAAACCGACAGCGAGCGCGGCTTCGCCCATTTCGTCGAACATATGGCCTTCAACGGAAGCACCCGCGTGCCCGAAGGCGAAATGATCCGCCTGCTGGAACGCAGCGGGCTGGCCTTTGGCGCCGATACCAACGCCCAGACCAGCTTTGACCGCACCACCTACATGCTGGACCTGCCCCGCAACGATCAAAAGCTGCTCGACACAGCCCTGATGCTGATGCGCGAAACGGCGAGCGAGCTGACCATCTCGCAGGAAGCCGTGGACCGGGAACGCGGTGTGATCCTTTCGGAAATGCGCGACCGCAATTCGTGGATGCTGCGCAATCTTGAAGACCAGATCAACTTCGTAAATCCCGGCTCGCTCTATTCGCGCCGCCTGCCGATTGGCACGGTCGAAACCCTGAATTCCGCCTCGTCTGAAAACCTGCGTGCATTCTGGCGGCGAGAGTACGTTCCCAGCCAAGCAACTATCATCGTGGTCGGCGACTTCCCGCCCGACACGGTGGAATTTGCCATTCGGTCACACTTCGACACCTGGACCCCCACCCCGGCAGATCCACAGCCGGATGCCGGGCCCGTCCTTCCCGGCGACGGCGGCCGCACGGGTATCCACATCGACCCAGCCCTCTCGGAACGCATCACGGCCTCTCGCAACGGGGTATGGCTGGAAGAGCCGGATACCATTGCCCAGCGCCGGGAGAACCTGTTGCGCCAGGTTGGCTATGGCATCGTCAACCGCCGTCTGCAGCGCTCTGCCCGGCAGGCCGATCCGCCGTTTCGTGGCGCGGGTTTCGGCACCGGGGCAGTGTTCAAGTCGGGCCGGACGACAAACCTTGTGGTCGATACGGTCGACGGGAAATGGGCACGCGGCTTGGCCAACGCCGCGGAGGAATACCGCCGCGCCCTCGCCTACGGTTTTTCCGAAGCTGAAGTGGCCGAACAGGTCGCCAATATCCGCACTGCCTCGGAAAACGCCGCCGCCTCTGCCGACACGCGCAGCAACGGGACGCTGACGGGTGCAGTATTTTCCCTGCTACGGGATGATCTGGTACCCTCAACGCCGCAAAGCTCACTTGAGCGGCTTGAAGCCTTCATTCCCAAGATCACACCTAAAAGCGTGCTGGCCGCTTTGAAGCGCGAGGCGGTGCCGCTTGATGATCCGCTGATCCGCTTCCAGGGGCGCAAGCTGCCCGAAGGCGGCGAGCAGGCCATTCGCGCTGCTTGGAACAGCGCCATGCAGACGAAAGTGGCGCGTGGCGAAGGCAGCGAGCAAGCAGCCTTTGGTTACACAGACTTTGGCCCACCCGGCACAGTCACCAGCGACACGCGGGAAGCTGCGCTAGGCATTCGTGAGGTACGCTTCGCCAACGGCGTTCGGTTAAACATCAAGCGCACCGATATCCAGCGGGACCGCGTACAGGTGCAAGTCAGTGTCGATGGCGGCTCCTTGCTGAACACGCGCGAAAATCCGACTGCGACCGAAATGACAGGGTTCCTTGCGGCCGGCGGCCTGGGCAAGCACAGCCAGGACGACCTCCAGTCCATTCTGGCTGGGCGCACCGTCAGCACCGAGTTGTCCAGCACAGCCCAGACCTTTGTGTCCGTGGTTGAAACGACGCCGCGCGATCTTGAATTGCAGCTTCAAGTGCTGGCCGCCCTGATCAGCGACCCCGGTTATCGCAAGGAAGGCGAGGTCCGCTATCGCCTGAACATCAACAATTTCTTCGCCCAGATGCGCGCTACCCCCGGGTCGGCGCTGGGCAACTCCATTGGTGGCATCCTGTCTGACAACGATGCACGGTTTACCCTTCAGGATGTGGAAACCTATCGCAAACTGACCTTCGAGCGGCTCAAAACCGACATCTCGGATCGCCTTTCCCACGGCGCGATTGAGATCGGCCTCGTCGGCGACGTGGATGAGGAACAGGCGATTGCCCTTGTCGCCAAGACATTCGGAGCCCTGCCATCGCGTGAGCCCGACTTTGGCACATACGAAGAGCAGCGCCAGCGCGGCTTCACGGCGGATCGCAGCCCACGGATAATCCGCCATACCGGCCCCGCCGACCAGGCCCTGCTCCGCTATGTGTGGCCGACGCGAGACGACAGCGATCCGGAGGCCACGATCGCGCTCGACCTGCTGGAGCGCATTGTCCAGATCGAGCTTACCGAAACGCTGCGGGAAAAGCTTGGCAAGGCTTACTCGCCCTCGGCCAACAGCGCTCTGTCATCGACCTGGCGCGATTACGGCACTTTCTCGTTGACCGCGTCGGTCGATGTGCACGATGTTCCTGAAACGCGGACTGCGATTGCCGAGACCATTGCCAACCTCCGCGACGTGCCGGTCAGCGACGACATCCTGCAACGCGCCCGCCAGCCGTTGCTTGAAGCGCACGAAAACGCGCTGAAATCGAACCGGATGTGGCTGGCGCTGGTGGATCGCGCGCAAACAGAGGCTGACCGTATCGATCGCTTCCAGCAGTTTTCAGGAAGACTGCAGGCAATCACGGCACAGCAGATACAGGAACTGGCCCGCCGCTATCTGGGCGCGACCAGTTCCGTGGAGATATTGGTCCTGCCAGAAGGGGTGGACGTTCCCGAATAACCCTCAAGCAGGCTTGCCGCGCTTTTCCTCCCAAGCGGCGAAAGCGGCGTTGACGCCCTTCTCGCGTTCGGATTCCAGCCGGTCAATCTCTTGCGACAGCCTGCCATAGCTGTCCTGACGGTTCCGGTTGGTCCCGGCGAAATGCGGCATGACAAAGCGGGCATAGAGTTCGTAGCTTTTCTTCGTTTCCTCCCAATCCGCCCAGTTGTGCGACTGGAAGAGGATCACGCCGAATTCGCCCTGCTTGGCCTGCAGCCGCTCGATCATCGCAATCGCATCGTCCGGCGTGCCGATGACTGCGCGGCCGGAGTTCACCAGCAGGTCGGCGGGATCGCCCATGCCTGTCAGCCCGCGCATGCCGGCGGGCGCCACCCGGTCGAAATATTCGCACCAGCGCCCAAGTCCCTCAGCCACGTCGGCGCGCGCCTGTTCGCGCGTCTTGGCTATATGCATGGGCACGACCAGCCGTAGCTGGCGAGGGTCCATCCTAACGCCATTCTCAGCCGCTACCTGATTGGCGATCTTCCAGTTCTCGTCCAGCACGTCGAAGCCAGCTGACTCCGTCGCCGCCACACACAGCATCCCGAAACCGTATTTGCCCGCCAGCATGCCGCCAGACGGTGTCACTGCGCTCGCCACGGCAAGCTGGGGGTGCGGCAGGGTGTAGGGCCGCAGATGGGTGCGCGCCTTGTTGAGCTTGTACCATGAGGTTTCGTGCGTCACCTCCTCGCCCTTCAGCAGCGGCACGATGATTGCAGCCACCTGTTCCAGCATCGATCGCAGTGACTTGATGTCAGCACCGATCATGTCGGCATCAGTCGGCAGCAGCCCCGGCCCCATGCCGAACATCACCCGGCCCATCGTCATGTGGTCAAGCTGGAGGATGCGGTTCGCGACCATCAAGGGGTTGTGATAGGGCATGGAAACCACGCCGGTGCCAAGCCGGATGCGGTTGGTCCGCTCTGCCGCGGCGGCGATCATCAGTTCGGGCGAGTTGATGATTTCCCAGCCGGTCGAATGATGCTCTCCGAACCAAGCCTCGGCAAAGCCCAGCTTCTCGACCCATTCGACAAGCTCAAGGTCGCGGCGCAGCCCGATCGTCGGGCTCTCGGTGACGTCGTGATAGGGGGCGATGAAAAGCCCGTGTTCTAGCGCCGGCATTGGGAACCTTTCTGCATCTCTCTTGCTGCTGTTTACCGGCACGCGCTTGGTTCAACCAACTGGAAAAACGGAGGTTTTCTAAAACAGCCGTCATAAACGCAACGAAATCAATCTCCGGCGTTCCCGGGCCTTCGCATCAAGGCAACATGGGTTTCCGTCCCAGGCACCCGGCGGGTTGCATCCAGCCCCCCGGTGCCCGATGCCCCTGTCATGGCCATCGACCACGAGGCCCGCCGCCCGCAGATTGCCGCTAACGCCATCGGCGTCATCGCGCGGGAGGACCTGGGTGCAGCAACGATCAGGCGCATCGCGTCCGAGGCCCGCTTCAGCACGGCCACTCAATCGTGCAGGGTATTCCCATGCAGGCCATCGTCGCGCCGCAGGATTGGCCCGAGGAGACGATCCGCGCGATGCTTGATGGCGGTATGACGGCAGCCATGGCATTGGTCGCACGACGGCCCACAGACTGACCCCTCACTGGGTCGTGAAGCCTCCATCTACTGCCAGACATGCACCCGTGATGAAAGATGCCGCATCGGACAGCAGGAAAGCGGCTGCCTCTGCCACTTCCTCAGGCTGGCCTATGCGTCCGATCGGATGGCTTGCCTCAATCACCTTGCGGAGCGGATCATTGCCGACCAGCGCGCCCATCAGCATTGGCGTGGCAATCCCTCCGGGCAGCACGGCGTTCACCCGGATGCCCCTGGCACTGTAATCCACCGCAGCCGAACGCGTGATACCGACAACGCCGTGCTTGGACGCCGTGTAGTCCGCCGAAGTGACAGTCGCTATCGTGCCTGAAGTGGAAGACGTGTTGACGATCGCCCCACCCCCGTATCCCAGCATGTGGGCGATCTCATACTTCATGCAGAGGAATGTTCCGGTCAGGTTGGTTGCGACATTGCGCTGCCATTGGTCCAGCGAGGTATCAGCAATGGCGGTGTGCCCGGTGTCGATGCCCGCATTGTTGAAGGCACCGTGCAGTCCCCCGAAAGTCGAGACAGCAAAGCCAACCATGGCCTCCACGTCGCCCTCGCGCCCGATATCCGCACGGACGAAAGCAGCCCTGCCTCCACCTGCAGTAATCTCTCGCAGCAGCGCCTCACCCGCCGCTGCATCGAGGTCGGCAATGACGACACTGGCCCCGCGCGCCGCGCAAAGCCGTGCCGTGGCACTTCCAATTCCGCCTGTACCGCCGGTGATGAGGATCACGCGCCCTTCAAGGCTGATCTTGTCAAAGCCCGTCATGCAAGCCCCAGCCCTTTCGCAGCTTCTTCCAGTGCGGCAAAGGCGCTGTCGTCCTCAAGGTCATTAAGCCCCACAAGGATGCGCCCCACGCCCGCCTCTTGATATTCCGCCAGCAGTTCCAGCGCGTTCACCGGCTTGAGGTCAGCATATGCTTCCGCACCCCACGAAGGCAGCGCACCAACGCCAAAGCTGATTGCGGGCACGATCAGCGATATGTCGAGCGCCGCGAAATCCCGCCCCTCCTCCTCACAGAACTCACGCAGGAGGCCGAGTTGTTTCTTCATTTGCGCGGGCGAGAGGAACGACGGCAGCCAGCCGTCCGCGTTGCGCGCGACGCGGCGCAGGATCGCCGTGTTGTCGGTCTTGTCATTGCCCGATCCGACCAGCACCGGAACGTGCGGCTTCTGCAGCGGCTTGGGATTGCAATAGATCGGCGGGAATGCGACATACTCGCCGGAGTAGCTTGCTTCCTCCTCAGTCCACAGCACCTTCAGCGCGCGGACAAAGTCCAGCGTCCGGCCCAGCCGCTTGTCGAAACGATAGCCGAAGACCTTGGCCTCTTCCTCAATCCAGCCGGTGCCATAGGCAAAGCTGACGCGCCCGCCGGAAATCCGGTCAAGCGTTGCCACTTCCTTTGCCAGCAGGACCGGATCGCGCTGTGGCACGATACAGATATTGGTGCCCAACCTGATCTTGCTGGTGACGGCAGCCGCGGCTGCGAGTGACACGAA
Organism: Novosphingobium sp.; assembly: GCA_040509895.1. Taxonomy (GTDB): domain Bacteria; phylum Pseudomonadota; class Alphaproteobacteria; order Sphingomonadales; family Sphingomonadaceae; genus Novosphingobium. Next base: position 6,046 of record JBEVKC010000142.1, read on the forward strand.
CAACGCCGGCATATGGCGATAGTTCGGCGGCAACGGCACCCCGTATCGAACGGCCTCGGCTGCGGCGACCGGGATGATGGGGTGCTCGCCCATCCACATGGATTCGAAGCCACATGCCTCGATTGCCCGGGCGATCTCGGTAATCGATGGACCGAACCAGGTGTAGTTCGTTGTGATGCCCAGCTTCATGGCTCATCCCTCCCGCCGCAGTTGCTGCGGTCACGGCAAGGGGTGGAACACGGCGCTGGGCAGCGAGCAAGTCCATGCGGGCATCATTGCCAGCGTGGGCAGATTGCATTGCTTCTCCCTCTCGCGGAGGGATTACTTCTTTGTGCCCGCCGAGTTCGACATACTTCCGGTGCTACCCTGCATCAGGAAGCGGGATGTCCAGCCGCCGTCGACTTTCAAGTTGTCGCCCGTCACATAGCTGGCGAGGTCGGAAACCAGGAACACCAGCGCCTTGGCCAATTCATCCGGCGTGGCGGGGCGGCCCAACGGCAGCATCTCCTTCATTTTCGCCAGACCCTCCTCGCCAAAATCGAGGCGCGGGGTTGCGCAGGAACCGGGCATGGCCGCATTCACGCGAATGCCGTGCGGTCCCCACTCGTTTGCCATGGTCCGGACGAGGTTGATCATGCCCGCCTTGGCCGCGCCATAGCCGCCGTGGTTGGGCGCGGCAGTCAGCCCGCTGACCGAGCTGACACAGGCAATCGCGCCAGGCTTGCCATTACGGATCAGCGAGCGCGCCACGGCCCGCGCCGGGATGAAGAAAGAGGTGAGGTTCAACCGGTGCGCGTCCTCCCACTGCTCAAGCGTGAAGTCGAGCAACTGGCCCCACACACCAAGGCCGATAACCGTGATCATCACGTCGACCGGGCCAAGTGCGGCTTCGGCAGCAGCAAGTGCGGCTTCGGTGCTCGGCTCATCAGTAACGTCCGCCACCAGCGCCACCGCCTTGCCGCCGCTGGCGTTAATCTGCGCGGCAACACTCTCGGCGCGTTCCTGTACGAGGTCCACGACGGCGACATGGGCGCCAGCCTCGGCCAAGCGGATCGAGCTTCGCTCGCCCATACCGAAACCGCCTCCCCAGACGATACCAACCTTGCCCGTCAGCCCCAGCATATCCGTGCTGCTCATCTCCGGCCTCCTCAGGGTGCGTGGTTCGGGCGGCTCTGGCGGCCGGTCTTTTCCGCCCATTCTTCGATCAGGCCGTCATACAGCGGGTGGTCGATCAGTTCATACTTCTCCGGGAAATTCCAGTTGCCTGAGGTGATCTGGCCCGTCTCCTTCAGCTCCCGCATCATTTTCAGGTGGTTCGCGGAGGCCGTCACCCAACCGCCGGTCGCCATGTTGAAGGCCGTGTCCGGGAGGCTGAAACCCATCGTCGCCACCGGAATCTTTGAGCCGAACGCCTTGACCAGTTCCGGAACCCAATCAGGCCGCGGCGGATAGAACAGCGCGTCGGCACCTGCCTCCATATAGGCGTGGCCGCGCTTTACGGCTTCTTCCATGGAGCCGGTTCCGCCGCCTCCCATCTCGCTGGTATAGAGTTCATCGCAGCGCGCGATGATGACGAAATCCTGTCCTGAATCGCGCTGCGCACGACGCGCCGCGTCGATGCGAGCCTGCTGGTCGTCAATCGACCAGAGGCCGTTCACGTGCTTTGAGTGCTTGGGGTTGCGCTCGTCCTCAACGTGGAAACCGGCGATGCCCTGTTGGATGTAGCGGCGCGTGAAGTGATAGGCATCGGCCACCGTCTCACCCAGCGTGTCGGCATCGGCTATCAGCGGGATGGAGATGGCATTGGCGATGCGGCTGGCCTGCTCGATCTGCTCGACCTGACTGTAAACGCCATTGTCCGGCACCGCATAGTGAAAGGCGCTGCAGGCGTGGCCCCCAAGGTAAGCAGCTGGAAAGCCGACATATTCGCAGATGCGGCCCGTCATCGCCGAATAGGTGTCACCACAGACGAAGTGCTCGCCCTTGTCGATGAGCGCGCGAAGTTTTGCGCCAGGTGTGGGCATTTTTGGTCTCTCCCTGGATGAATGACGCCTGGAGGCACAATCTTGAATGGCGCCAGCCTTGCACGGGCGGCGGAGCGAGGCAAGATTGCTCCTGCGATATCAGCGCCGCTTTGGAAGCACCGAAACCCTACGTCGCGACTTGCCCCGGTGGGCCTGTCAGTCCATAGGCTGCCCATGATTCCCCCCGGGATGCCGGGCGCGCTATGAAGGCTAGGAAACCATGAAAGTACGCGTTTTTGTCAGCCTCAAGAACGGGGTGCTCGATCCGCAGGGCCGGGCAATCCAGCACTCGCTCGAAGGCCTTGGTTTTGGCGGCGTCAAGGACGTGCGCGCCGGCCGGCTAATTGAACTGGAAGTGGATGAGACGGTCACTGACGCCGCGCTCGACGACATGTGCCGCAAGCTGCTGGCCAACATGGTGATCGAAAACTACCGGATCGAACGGGTGGCGGCATGACAGCCTTTCGCTCCGCCGTCGTCACGTTCCCCGGTTCCAACTGCGACCGCGACATGGCGGTCGCGCTGGAGAAGATTTCCGGCACGGCACCACACCGCATCTGGCACGGTGATGCCGACCTGCCCGATGGGCTGGACTTCATCGCCCTGCCCGGCGGTTTCTCCTATGGCGACTACCTACGCTCCGGTGCGATGGCAGCGCGTTCGCCGATCATGCAGGCGGTTGTGGCCGCGGCCGATCGCGGCGTTCCCGTGCTCGGCGTGTGCAACGGCTTTCAGGTCCTGACTGAGTCCGGGCTCCTCCCGGGCGCCCTGATGCGCAACGCAGGAATCCGCTTCGTCTGCCGCGAAGTGACGCTAAAGGTTGAAAACTCACAGTCGCTGTTCACCGCGGGATACTCTGCGGGGCAGCAGGTCGTGATCCCGGTGGCCCATCACGACGGCAACTTCTTTGCCGACGAGGCGACGCTTGACCGGCTTGAGGGCGATGGCCGCGTGGCCTTCCGCTATGCCGAGCCGGTGAATGGATCGGCGCGCGACATCGCTGGCGTGCTCAACAAGGCTGGCAATGTGCTGGGCATGATGCCGCACCCCGAACGCGCGATTGAATCTGCCCACGGCGGAACCGATGGCCGCGCACTGTTCGAAAGCGCCATCAAGGGGCTGGTCGGGGCCTGAGGCTCCGACTTCCTCAATCCAGAAATCCGAGATCTGCGGAGCCTGAGTAGTTCTCAGGCCGAAGCAACCCGTGTGTATGCGCGCTGATGGAACAGGGCGGCGGCTTCTTCCGCAGGCATCGGACGCCCGAAGTAGTAGCCCTGGATCTTCTTGCAACCCAGCTTGCGGACGATCGCCAGTTCTTCCTCGTTCTCGACGCCCTCGGCGGTGGTGGACATCTGCAAGCTGTCCGCCATGGCAACGACGGCGCGAATAATAGCGAGGCTTTCCGGGTTGCCGGTCGCAGCACCCTGCACGAAGCTGCGATCCACCTTGATGGTGGAGAAGCGCATGCGCCGCAGGTAGCCGAGCGAGGAGTAGCCAGTACCGAAGTCGTCCAGCGCGACGCCGCAGCCCAGTGCCATGACCTGCTCCAGCGAAGCGCGGGCATTGGTAGCATCGCGAACAAATGTGCTTTCGGTAACCTCGATCTCAAGCCGATGCGCGGGAAGACCGCTGACCGACAGCGCACCCACAACGCTGGCCGCGAAGTTCAGATCGAGGAGTTGTTCGCCCGACACGTTGACCGCCACCTTTATGTGGACCGGCCATTTCGCCGCCTCGATGCAAGCTTCGCGCAGAACCCATTCGCCGATCGGGACAATCAGGCGCGTATCTTCGGCCAAAGGGATGAACTTGGCCGGGCTGACGAAGCCATGATCCGCGCTGTTCCAGCGCAGCAGCGCCTCGAAGCTGACGATCGTCTCCGAGTCGCTGTCCACCACGGGCTGGTAGTGCAGCACGAATTCATTGCGTTCGAGCGCGCGGCGCAGCGAGAATTCAAGCTTGCGGCGCTCCTCAGCATGGGCGTGCAGAGCAGGCTCATAGGTGCAGTGGCTGCCGCCGCCCTCGTCCTTGGCCCGATAGAGCGCAAGATCCGCGTTACGCATCAGCGTTTCGACAGTCGCGCCGTCGCGCGGCCCCATGGCCGATCCAATGCTTGCCCCGACATACAGCGTATGGTGATCGACCTCATAGGGCTGCGACAGCCGCTCGATCACCCGCCGCGCCACGCCGTTGACGTGTTCAAGATTCGACCCATCACGCACAACGATGGCGAACTCGTCGCCGCCAAGACGGCCACACAGTTCGTTCTCGGTCATCTGCTCGCGCAGACGCTCGGAAACGCGGGCAAGCAGTTGGTCGCCGACAAGATGGCCAAGCGTATCATTGACCGCCTTGAACCGGTCGAGGTCGATCATCATGAAGACGCAGCGTGTGCGCCATTGCTCGCCATAGCGCAGAGCCTCGCCCAGCGCCTCGGTCAGCATCATGCGATTGGGCAGGCCAGTAAGCGCGTCATACCGCGCCATGTGGGCGATCTTGTCGGAGCTTTCGCGCTGCTCGGTAACGTCGGAGCCCACGCCGCGGAATCCGTTGAACACGCCGTTATCGTCCAGCTTCGGCGTGCCCGACAGTTCCCACCAGCGCTGTTCGCCCTTGATCGTCACGCGCACCAACAGGTTGGAAAAACTCTCACGACGCTTCAGCTGTTCTGCAAGGTCATGCAAACTTGAAGGAAATTGGCCGGTTTCCCACGCCGGGCCGGCAATCAGCTGGATGAACGAATTGCCGTCTATGTCTTCGGGATCCATGCCCAGCGCATATGCAAAGCGCGGGCTGACCGAGCGAACCCGTCGTGACGGATCGATCTGCCAGAGCCAATCGGCTTCACCCTCTTCGAACTCGCGCAGCAAAAGCGAGACTACTTCGGACTTTTCGGCAAGCCCCGCCTCTGCCACCCGCGCGATGAGGTAGTTGCGCGCCGCCTGGATCGCTCCGATCGTCACCACTACGCCATAGGCCAGCGCCAGAATGGCCATGCCGAACTCTCCCTTGTGGAGAAAGTTGGTAACCATCGCGAAGCCGACGATGCTGGTAAACATAAGCGTGCTGAGCGGCACTGCAGGCAAAACAATCGCAGTGACCGTGGTGAGCAACGAAATGATTGCCCACAACTCAAGCCGGTCCAGCGGATCGCCGACGAATCCGAACAGCCCGATCGGAACCATCCATACGATGGCAACCAACATCGCGTTCTTGATCTGGCGGGTGGCCTCGTCGCGCGAAATGCGGCGACGGTCAGCGTCGATCAGGGTCCGGTCGTACCGTACGGAATGCCCAAGCGTTCCCGCCAAAAGCACGAACCAGCCCAGCAACAGGCCCCAATGCACTGTATCCCAAAACAGCGCAGCCGTAGCCAGTGCCGCGATCGCGTGAGCAGCCAGGCGGGCCGTCGTATTCCGGGCGAGACTTGCGAATTGAAGCCCTCGCAGGCGAGGCCAATCGCCATCAACGGGGTCAACAATGCCAAGGACCGCCGAGACTGGAAGGTCCTTCGGTAACGACTGGGAGGGTTGCGCTGCTTGACTCACCCCCCGACGTGTAACGGCAAATTATTAGCTTCGCGTAAACTGCGCCCTACTCAACCGTCACGGACTTAGCGAGGTTTCTCGGCTGGTCGACGTCCGTGCCCTTCACGCAAGCCACATGATAGGCAAGTAATTGTACCGGCACGGCATAGACCAGCGGCGCAATCAGCGGATGAACATGCGGCATTTCGATAGTCGCAAGGCAGCCTTCGCCCGCTTCGGCCAGGCCTTCCTTGTCGGAAATCAGCACAATCTTGCCGCCGCGCGCGCGCACTTCCTGCATGTTGCTGACTGTTTTTTCAAAAAGCGGCCCGGAGGGCGCGAGCACAATCACCGGCACGGATTCGTCGATCAGCGCGATGGGGCCATGCTTCATTTCACCCGAGGCATAGCCCTCGGCGTGGATATAGCTGATCTCTTTCAGCTTGAGCGCGCCCTCCAGCGCCAGCGGATAGTCAGGCCCGCGCCCAAGATAGAGCACGTCCCGTGCCGGAGCGATGTGATGGGCCATCGCCGCAATATCGTCGTCATGTGAAAGCGCAGCGTTGAGGCATGCCGGTGCCTCCAGCAGTTGCTGTACCACGTTGCGTTCTTCCGCCCGGTCCATCCGGCCCCGCTTTACCGCCAGATGGGCAGCCAGCGCCGCCAATACGGCAAGCTGGCAGGTGAATGCCTTGGTTGAGGCGACGCCGATCTCTGGCCCTGCGTGCGTCGGCAAAAGCAGGTCGGCCTCGCGCGCCATGGAGCTTGTCGGGACATTGACTACCACTGCAATGGTTTGCCCCGCCGCCTTGCAGTGACGCAGCGCGGCCAGGGTGTCTGCCGTTTCACCGGATTGCGAGATAAACAGCGCCAGCCCGCCCGGCTCAAGCACAGGGTCGCGGTAACGGAACTCGCTCGCCACATCGATGTCTACCGGCAGGCGTGCAAAGGTCTCGAACCAGTATTTCGCTACCATCCCGGCATAGTAGCTGGTGCCGCAGGCGACGATGGTGACGCGGTTGATCTGCGAAAGGTCAAAGTCGATCTGCGGAAGAGCCACGCTTTGGTCGAGCTGCCTGATGTAGCTGCGCAGGGTCTGGGCGACGACGGTCGGCTGCTCGAATATTTCTTTCTGCATGAAGTGGCGGTAGTTGCCTTTCTCGATCACCGCAGCGGTGGCACCGGACAGGGTGATTTCGCGCTCGACCGGGTTGTTGTCCTTGTCGAAGACGCTCGCGCCATCGCGGGTGATCACCACCCAATCGCCTTCGTCGAGATAGGAGATTCGCTGCGTCAGCGGTGCAAGAGCGAGCGCGTCCGAGCCGAGATAGGTCTCACCTTCACCGAAGCCCACCACCAAAGGCGAACCCAGACGCGCGCCGATCAGCATGTCAGGACGGCTGCGAAATGCGATGGCGAGAGCAAATGCGCCGCGAAGCTGCGGAAGCACCACCTTCACGGCCTCTTCCGGGGAGAGTCCGGCCTCAACCTGCTCGGAGATCAGGTGAGCGACGACCTCGGTATCGGTTTCGCTCTCGAACTTGCGGCCACGCGCCGTCAGCGCCTCACGCAGAGGACGGAAATTCTCGATGATGCCGTTGTGGACCAGCGCCAGAACATCGGTCGCATGGGGGTGTGCGTTGGAAGCTGTTGGTGCGCCGTGAGTTGCCCAACGCGTATGGGCGATGCCGATGGTGCCCGGCGCGGGATCGACGGCCAGCTCTCGCACGAGGTTCATCAGCTTGCCCTCTGCACGCCGACGGACGAGGTGGCCGTCATGCACTGTGCAGATCCCGGCACTGTCGTAGCCGCGGTATTCCATCCGCCGGAGTCCGTCGACGAGCCGGTCCGCGACTTGTTCCTTGCCGACGATGCCGATGATTCCACACATGGAGCGAAAGTGCCTTTATCGTAAGAGTTCTGTCAGATGCCGCGCCCGAAAGGTTACCCTTTCTTCTCGGCCTTTTTCTTTTTCATTGCATCGTGAAAGCGGTCTGCCCAGCCGGGCTTGACCAATTGCTCTGCCCGCACCATCCGCAGTTCCCCGTCGCCGACATCGCGTGAGACTGCGCTGCCCGCCGCGACAATGGCGTCTGCACCGATCCTCACGGGGGCGACCAAGGCGCTGTTCGATCCGATGAATGCGCGCTCGCCAATGATGGTCTTGTGCTTGAAATAACCATCGTAGTTGCAGGTGATTGTGCCAGCGCCGATGTTAGCCCCAGCTCCGACCTCTGCGTCGCCAATGTAGGTAAGATGGTTCGCCTTGGCACCCTTGCCCAGAACGGACTTTTTCACTTCCACAAAATTACCGACCTTGGAATCCTCGCGAAGATCGGCGCCGGGACGCAACCGCGCATAGGGCCCGATCTCGACGCCGCTTGCCAAGGTCGCGCCTTCGAGGTGACTGAATGCGTGGATGGTGACACTGTCGGCAATGGTTACGCCCGGACCGAAGAACACGTTGGGTTCAACGAGAACATCCCGTCCCATCGCTGTGTCCCAGGCGAACCACACAGTCTCGGGCGCGACCAGCGTTGCGCCATCGTCCATCGCCTGCCTGCGCCGACGCTGCTGCCAGCGCGCCTCTGCCTCCGCAAGTTCGGCGCGACTGTTGACTCCCGCTACTTCGTCCGGATCTGCCGTCACCACCACGGCGCAACTGCGGCCGTCGGCATTGGCGATGTTTACGATATCGACGAGGTAGTATTCCCCCTGCGAATTGTCATTGCCGACGCGGTCCAGCAGTTCGAACAGCTCATCCGAGCGAACAGCCATGAGACCGGAATTGCAGAGGCGGCATGCCCGCTCCGCCTCAGTCGCGTCCTTGTGTTCCACCATCTTCAGGATGCGCCCATTTTCGGCGATGACGCGGCCGTATTGCAGGGTGTCGTCGGGCTCAAAACCCAACACCACCACGGCTGGCGAGTCCGGCGCGTGAAGCCGCTCGATCATCGTCCTCATCGTCTCTGGCCGCACGAAGGGAACGTCTCCGTAAAGGATGAGCACATCGCCCGCGAACCCGCCAAGCGCAGCCTGTGCCTGCTGCACGGCATGGCCTGTACCAAGCTGCGGTTCCTGCACGGCAATCGCGGCCTGTTTGCCGAGCGCAGCTTCAAGCTGTTCGCGCCCATGGCCCGCCACCACGACCTGCCGCGTGGGTGAAAGCTCTGCCGCGCTTGCCATCAGATGCTCGACCATCGGCCGGCTCGCAATGGGATGCAGCACCTTATGCAGGTCGCTCTTCATGCGGGTGCCCTTGCCGGCGGCGAGGACAATAATAGCGAGGGGCGTATTCTGATCGGCCATAATTATGCGCAATGCCAGCAAACGCTTGCCGATTCCACCATCGCGCGTCACTGCCCACCAATGAATCCATTTCCTTTTGCAATTGTCGGCTTTGATCTGGACGGCACGTTGCTTGACACCGCTGCCGACCTTGGCGAGGCAATGAACCACGCGCTGCGGAGTATCGGCCGTCCCGACGTGCCCGCAGAGCGGGTACGCGAACTAGTTGGCGGGGGCTCACGCCGGATGCTGGAGCGGGCACTGGCGCTTACCGGCGGCATGGACGGCGCCGATCTGCCGTCCCTTCATGCCGTTCTGCTGCGCCATTATGAGGACAATATCGCCGTCCACTCCCGCCTCTTTCCCGGCGGCGAGGCAATGCTCGATGCGCTGGAGGAACGCGGGGCCACACTCGCCATCGTCACCAACAAGTTCGAATCGCTGGCGCACAAACTGTTGCATGAACTTGGATTCGCCTCACGCTTCTGCACGATCATCGGCGGCGACACGCTTGGCCAGGGACGTGCCAAGCCCGCCCCCGACCTCCTGCTGGAGATGGTTGCGCGCTGCGGTGGCGGCCGCGCAGCCTACGTCGGCGACACAACCTATGACACACGCGCAGCGCAGGCGGCCGGAATGCCGTGCGTTGCCATCAGCTTCGGCTACAATGATCTGCCCCCGCACGAGCTCGGAGCCGATGCGGTGATCAATCATTTCGACGAGCTTGTCCCGGCACTCGAACGCCTTTGACGCGTCAGAAATCAAGCTGCGCGCGAACACCCAACGCGTCGGCCTGATAGTTTCTGTCGGTGCCCGCTGCCACGGGCGAATCCTCGATCCACAGGTGGCCGTAATTGAAGATGAGGCGGACGTAATCCATCGGTATCCACAGCACCGATGCCCCGGCAATCTGCTGGTTTCCGCCAATAATGCCGGCATCGTTCAGGTCGAGCCAGTCATATCGGGCGTTGAGCTGGATCGCTCCAATGCCGCCTGCGCTGACCGGATTTTTTGGCCGGATGCGATCATAGGCACCGCCCCTGTAGGCGGTCTTGTCGTCCGTTAGCAGGTAGCCCAGTTCAACATACCCACCATTGAACAGCGGGTCCTTCAGGTCTGGACGACGGGCCTTTATCCAATGGCTTTCCGCGGTACCATGGAGGCGCCCGTTCACATAGGCCAGTTCAAGCCCCATGCTGTTCTCGCCAGTGGCGGTGATATTGCCGGTATCGACCAGCCGGACATCGGCAGTGTGGACGAATGGACGCGCGCGGTAGCGGGTCGTCGTCGACTGATCGTTGAAGTCGCGCACATGTATGGATCCGCCGACGTGCAACTGGCCGTCGCCGATGGTCGGCATGAAAATCACCCGCCCATCGAAGCTGTAGCTGTTGTTCTTGTCACTGTTCAGGTCGGCGGCATTATCGGTAAAAACGCCTCCCTGCACCAGAAAGCGCTTGTCCAGATAGACAGCGCTAACCCCGACCCGCCGCTCAAACCCGAACGCGGAGTTGAAGGCTGCACGCTCCATGAAACTGGTAAAAAGGTCAGAAGTCATTTCCTCCAGACCCCAGAACGGCTTGTGCTGGCCGACAGTCAGCGTGATGTCCCTGTTCGCCTTGTAGCTCAGGTACAGGTCCGTCAGATCGACCGAGGAATTGGCGAAGTCCGCCTCAAGGCGATAGGCAAAGCCGCCCGGCATGGTGCCGTCAAAGCCCATATAGGCGCGGCGGAACTCGGTCCCGAAGCCAAGGCTGTCCGACGTCGCCGGGGCAATGCCCGACGGCGCATTCACACCGGCAGCGTCGACCTGCAACCGCCCGCGCGGCTTGAATGACCAGCCGTCAGCGGTTGCGATTTTGGGCGCGCCGTCAAAGGTGATCTCCGGGGCCGGCTTTTCGGCCTTGGCTTGGGCCGGCGCACTTGAGGCAGCAGCAGCCGGTGCAGAGGCCGCCGCCGCTGCCCGCGCTTCCGCAGCATCAGCGCGCGTCTTTTCCTGCTGGACCCGGCCTTCGAGGGAGTTGACCCGATTCTCCAACTTGTCGATCTGCGCACGCATCGCCGCCAGTTCCTGCTGGATGGCAGCACTCTCGGAAGATTGCGCCTGCACGGGCAGTGCCCATCCTACGGAAACGGCAAGGGCAATCGCGGAGATGCGGGCAGTGCGGATCATTGGGGTGTCTCCCTGGGCAGGGTCGTTCGAGTCGTGAGGCGGCCCTAAGACCGTTACATGACATTTATTTGACAAGAATTTGAAGCAACCTGCCTGCGCCGCCCTTACGGCGCGCGACAGAATTCCGATCACCATTGAAAGCCTTGGTACATCGTGCCATCCCGCGCCGGCATTTCAGCAATCCGGCGCAAATCCGATGTCGATCCCGGTCCCGAGAATACAGCGGAGCATGACATGAGCATATCCTTCACGGACAAGGTCGCCATTGTCACCGGAGCGGGCGGTGGGCTGGGTCGCGCCTACGCGCTCGAACTGGCCCGCCGGGGAGCACGCGTCGTGGTCAACGACCTTGGCGCGTCACGCGACGGAACCGGTCACTCGGATGCTGCACTTCAAGTTGTTGAAGAAATCAAGGCGGCTGGCGGCGAGGCGATCTCAAACGGCGGCAGTGTCACAGAATACGACCAGATGGAGGAAATGGTCGCCAAGGCAAAGGAAGCCTGGGGCGGCGTCCATGTACTGATCAACAACGCCGGCATCCTGCGCGACAAGACCTTCGCAAAGATGGAACCGGCCGATTTTGAAATGGTCGTGCGGGTACACCTATTGGGGTCTGCCTTTGCTACCAAGGCGTGCTGGGAAACCATGCGCGAACAAAACTACGGCCGGATCCTGATGACCACGTCATCGAGCGGGTTGGGAGGCAATTTCGGCCAGTCCAACTATGGCGCGGCAAAGCTGGGCGTCGTCGGACTCGCCAAGACGCTGTATCTTGAAGGGGCGAAGAACAACATCCGCGTCAATTCGCTCGCCCCGACGGCGGGCACACGAATGACGGAAGACATTTTTCCCGAAGAGGCCTTCAAGGCGTTCAATCCTGAAAGCGTGGTTCCCGCCGCCTTGTTCCTGGTATCCGAAGACGCACCGACCAATGCCATCATAGGAGCCGGGGCCGGGGTCTATCAAAGCGCGTGGGTCACGATGAACAACGGCATTCTCCTTCCCGAAGCAAACCATACTGTGGAAGGCTTTGCTGCCGCTTGGGACCAGATCAGCGACCGCACCGGGGACCGCGTGGTGCAAAGCGGGATGGAGCAGTCGATGCATGCCATGAAAATGCTGGCAAAAGGCGGCTGACGCGAAGGCGCCCCTACCCCTCAACCACCTTCAGCAGCCGCCGTTCCAGCGGGAACAGCACGCCAGCCAGTTCGTGCCCGCGCTTTAACACCTGGCCAGCTTCGCCAAACAGGGTCCACATGCCCTGCTTCTGGCGGAGCGAAGGACGCTTTTCGATGCGGGCCTGCGGTCGTTCCGCTGAACGGCGGAAGGCGCAGAAGCTGGCAGCATCCTTGCCGAAATCCATAGCATAGTCGCGCCACTCTCCGGCGGCGACCATGCGTCCGTAAAGGTCGAGGATGCGCTGAATCTCAAGCCGGTCGAAACCGACCTGCAAGATTCTGTCACTTGGCCTGAGACTGGGAAACGCGATGACCGTGGCGCTGGAACCGTTCGAACCTGTTCCGTTTGCCTGCATCCGCGCCTAGCTCCTTGTCCGCTTGCGCGCTGCGGGGACCTCATCGCTCTTTGCGACACCGCGCTCGCTCAACAGCGCTTCTACTTGCGCCCTCAACTGAGCGACCTCTTCCTCAAGATCCTCAATGCGGCCGCTCGGCTCGCACGGTTCCTTGCAGGGCGTGCCGTAGGGGATAAAGTCCTTCTGCCAGGTTTCGGCCGCGACCAGCGTTGAACGCGCCTTGACGCCAACCATCGTCGCGCCTTCCGGCACGTCATCCGTTACCACAGCGTTGGCGCCAACCCGGGCCCGCTGACCGACTATGATTGGGCCCAAAATCTGGGCACCCGAACCGACGATGACGTTATCTTCCAGCGTCGGGTGACGCTTGCCGCCCTTGCCGTTTGCGGGATTGGTCCCGCCAAGCGTAACACACTGATAGATCGTCACATTATCGCCGATCTCCGCCGTCTCCCCAATGACGGTGAAGCCGTGATCAATGAACAGGTGACGGCCGATCTTGGCCCCGGGATGAATGTCGATCCCGGTCAGGAAACGGGCGGTGTGATTGACGAAGCGGGCAAGGAAGTACAGCTCCGCCTCGAACAGCCAATGGGCCACCCGGTGCCAGGCGACTGCCCAAAAGCCCGGGTACAGCAGCACTTCCCAACGCGAACGGGGCGCAGGGTCACGTGCGACGATGGAATCCAGATAGGCGATAATTCTTGCCGGCATTGCCTGCGAATCCTCCCATTTTCCGCCCCTTAAAGCAAGCGCGGCTGGCTATGCCCCAGAATTTCCTCAAGGGCGTCACGCCAGATTGACAGTGTGGGCGGCGCCTTGCGCTCAAGGCTCAGCCTGTCAATGGCCGCTACCAGCCGTTCGATGCCCAGATGGGATCGCTCGCAGCGCGGGACAAGGTATGAAACTGCATCCTGGCCCAATATGAGGCCGTGCCGCTCCGCATGGGCAGCGATCAGCTGCGCCACCATGTCATCATCGGGCGCTTTGATCTCAAGCTGCATGGCCGCGCCAAGGCGTGATCCAAGGTCCGGCAGCGCGATCTGCCACTGCCCTTCGCCCCGGCCAACGAGCAAAAGCGGCGTCCCGCTTTCCTGCGCACGGTTCCAGAGATGAAACAGCGCGGTTTCATCGCTCTTCCACGCGTCATCGACTGCGTGGCCATAGCCTCTCTCATAAAACCAGCGCGCGAGCAGCGACTTTCCCGAACGCGGCGGACCCGAAAGGATCGCGGTGCGGAACGGCCAGTCGCCTGCCCGGGCAAAAGCCTCCAGCACCGCAGCATTGGCGCTGCCGACAACGATCCGCTGGGGGCTTGCGCCCGGTCCGGCCGCAAGCGGGAGGGCGAACTGGGACATTGACCTAACGTTTTATGCTGAGGGCGTTGTTGCCGACAGTTACCTGCCAGCCCCGCGCGCGCAGAGCCGCAGCAAGCGACTCGAGATCGCCCGCGATGCTCACCCGCATCACCGACGTTCCGCCCACGGCAATGCTGCTGGTCGAAGCGCCTTGGACACTAGGTATCGCGCGCACTGCACCCAGAGCCGCATCGACGGCGGCAGCATCGGGTGATGCGAACTGGACAACAAACGTGCCTACGGGCTTTGCCCCCTGATTCGGGGCAACGGGGGCGCCGATGTCCGGGATGGCCGCCGCGCTGGCGTCCACCCGCGACCGCGCCTCTGCCGCAAGTGCTGACATTGCGGCATCAAGCGCCTGCTGCTCGGCAATCAGGGTCGGGTCGGGACGCAGCTCTCCACGCGCCAGCGCCGCCTGGTAAATGCCATCGATCCGGACAAGCGCAGTGTTGAGCATGGCCGGCACCGCTGCTTCGTCCTTGGCCGTCAGGGTGAAGCTTTCAAGGAATGTATTGTCCGGGCCATAGCGTGCAGTGAACGTACCATGTACCGGGCCGCCGGGCCATTGGCGCTCCAGATGGGCAATGGGCGTGATGGCGTCCGCAGCTCCAAACTGGTCAAGCACATTGCGCCACCAGGTACGGCTGCGGCGAGTCGGCTGACCAGCCGTCAGGATCAGCGAATCGCCCCCGGCACCGGATGGGCGGACATAGTCGATGGCGCTCGCGCCGGTGCGAAAGTTGGCCCAGGCCCGCTGCCATGCGCCCCGCACCTCGAAAACCTGCGACACTCCACCAGAGGTCAGGACAGGAATCACCAGAAGTGGGGCTGAACGGGACCGGGCAATTCCACCCTCGGTGGCTAACGGAAGGAATTGCCCGGCCCGTGCGCGGTCAAAAATTACACCGAGCGTTGCTATATATCTTCGCGGCCCGATTTGTTCCTGCTCGATGACGATTGCCGAAACCATGCCGTCGATCTGGCCGTCCGGCATGGCTGCGCCCTTGAGCACCTCCCACGCCTTTTTCTGGGCCAGTTTCCAGCCAGCAGCGCGGGCCTCCTGCGCATTCTTGCCGGTCGTGTTGACCTTGATTCCGCTGACCTGGATGTCGCTGGTGCTCGCGACGGGAGCGATGCCGCGCTCACCCTCGATCTGCGCCAGAAGCCGGTCGGGCCCGATCGCGGCAAGCGCCACAGCAAGCGCAAGTCCAAGGCCCATGCATAGCTGGGCTGCGGGTCCGGGTCGCCAATCGCGCAAAGGTTTGGGAAGGAATGAAGCTGTCATCGGTGAAAAACCGTTGGCCTTTTGCCCAAAGGACAATGGAAATCCAAGCAGGAAAAGGCTAGGCGCCCACACATGTCGGAAAACCAGCCCCCCAAAAGCTATAGCTACGAGCAGGCAGGCGTCTCGATCGCCGCCGGAAACGCCCTTGTGAAGGCCATCGCGCCGCTGGCGAAAGCGACCGCCCGGCCCGGCGCCGATGCGGAGCTTGGCGGCTTCGGCGGCTTCTTTGACCTGAAGGCCGCAGGCTACAGCGACCCGCTGCTGGTCGCCGCGAATGATGGCGTCGGCACCAAGGTAAAGCTGGCCATCGATCATGACCGGCACGACCAGATCGGCATCGACCTTGTCGCCATGTGCGTGAACGACCTGATCGTGCAGGGCGCAGAGCCGCTTTTCTTCCTCGACTATTTCGCCACCGGAAAGCTGGACAACGGCGTGGCCGAGCGCGTTGTCGCCGGCATCGCCGAGGGCTGCCGCATTGCCGGTGCCGCACTGATCGGCGGCGAGACGGCGGAAATGCCGGGCATGTATGCCGCTGGCGACTATGATCTCGCCGGCTTCTGCGTCGGCGCGGTGGAGCGTGGACAGCAGCTTACCGGAGACCGCGTTTCAGCCGATGATCAGCTTATCGGCCTCGCCTCGTCAGGCGTTCATTCCAACGGCTATTCACTCGTGCGTCGCCTCGCCGCGGACAAGGGCTGGAAGATGGATCGCCCGGCGCTGTTCGATTCTGACCGGCTGCTGATCGATTACCTGATCGAGCCGACTCGCATCTATGTGAAGAGCCTGCTTCCCCTGATCCGCAGCGGCAAGATCAACGCCTTGGCGCACATCACCGGCGGCGGCCTGCTGGAGAACATTCCGCGCGTGCTGCCCAAGGGCCTCCACGCACAGGTCTTCGCCGATCTCTGGCCGCAGTCGCGCCTGATGGCCTTCCTGCAGGCGCAGGGGAACATAGAGGCCGAGGAGATGGCCCGCACCTTCAACTGCGGCATCGGCATGGTACTGGTAGTCAGCCCGTCCGAGGTCGATGCAGTGAGCAAGGAACTGACCGCTGCTGGCGAGACAGTTTACATGCTGGGCACGGTCGTGCCGGGTGAGCGCGGCACGACCGTGATCGGTACTGCTGACGCCTGGGCCGCTCGCAAGCACTGGGAAGCCGTGCATCTTGCCTGAAGTGGCTGAGTCGCAGCGGGCAAAGGTCGCCGTCCTTATTTCGGGCGGTGGCACCAACATGGCCGCCCTGCTCTACGCCAGCCGCGCTGATGATTGCCCCTATGAGATCGTGCTTGTCGCCAGCAACAACCCCGATGCGGGTGGCCTGAAGCTGGCCGAGGCCGAAGGAGTCGGCACTTTCGCCCTGCCGCACAGGGGCATGGAGCGCGGCTCGCATGACATGGCGATGGACGCCGCTATCCGGGAAAGCGGCGCCGAATATGTCGTGCTTGCCGGGTACATGCGCATCCTGACGCCGGAATTCGTCAGTGGCTGGGAGGGCCGGATGATCAACATCCACCCATCCCTGCTGCCCAAGTACAAGGGGCTGAACACCCACGCGCAGGCCATCGACAATGGCGATAGCCACGGCGGCTGTTCGGTCCATCTGGTAACGGCCGAACTGGACGATGGCCCGGTGCTGGCGCAGACGCCGGTCGCGATTGTTCCGGGAGATACGGCCGAAACGCTGGCCGCCCGCGTGCTGATAGCAGAGCATCAGCTTTACTCGCGAACTCTCGCGCAGTTGGTGACGCAGTCCACTTCGCCGGAGTGGCTGCTTGGGCAAGTGCGCGAACGTGCGCTGGCCTTGCCCGAAGCCGCTGAGAAAATGTCCCACGGATCACCCGGCTTCTTTGTGCAGGGCGGCAAGTTCTTCGCCTATTTCAGCGCCAACCACCACGGCGACGGCAAGATCGCGCTACTGGTGAAGATCAGCGGGCTGGACGAGCAGTTGCAGTTGATTGAGAATGATCCCGCGCGTTACGCCCGCCCAGCCTATTTCGGTGACAGCTGGATTGCAGTTCGGCTGGACATGGGCGGCACCGATTGGGACCACATCGCCGGGTGGCTGCAGCGCAGCTGGCGCATGAGCGCGCCCAAGAAACTGACAGCCCTGCTGGACGTGGCGGACGAATTTTAGGCACTATCAGGCGATTGCACCATTACTTGACGGGTCTGAACGGTAGTGCGACCCTTCGGGCACGCAACGTAGCGGGATGGAGAGCAATCGAAATGTCCGTAGAAACTTCGTCGCTCCTGACCAAGAAATTGAGCGCCATGGCCCTGCTCATCCTTGGGTTTCTGATTTTGAGCATGGGCTATTGGTACGATTCGTTTCTTACCATTCTCATCGGCGTATTGGCACTGGCTGCCGGGGCGGCGATTTGGATCGTCAAGATCGTCCGCCGAAACAATCCAAATTCACCCCGTTGATGCAGTAATTTTGCCAATATGTCTGGACGCGTCCGGGCGATCTACCCAGATACTTCGATTTCAATCGAAACGGGGCGATCAGGTTAAATCTCGGCGTAATCCACCAGCGGGCGGCTTTCGCGGGTGCCGCGATATTTGGCTTCCGGATTCGACGGATCACCCGCGATCACCACGTGATCGTCATGCACTTCCAGCAGCGTGCCGACGAAGGGAAAACCTTCCAAGCTGCCGGTTACGCGGTAGCTGACGGTATCGCCGACCTTGAAGGTCTTTTCGTCAAAGTTGAATTCGAAGGGACAGGCCTCGTCCGCTCCACCCATGTTCTGCATCGCAAATCTCCTTTGGCCGACTGTTACCGCAGTGATGCAGCGTGGATCAAATGCAAAAGGCCGCCAGATCGCTCCGGCGGCCTCTCACTATTCCGTCGTAGACAGATCAGCCGACGATTTCTTCCGGCTTGAAGAAGAAGGCGATTTCGATCGCGGCGTTCTCTTCGCTGTCCGAACCGTGGACCGAGTTGGCCTCGATAGATTCGGCGAAGGTCTTACGAATCGTGCCTTCGGCAGCGTCCTTGGGGTTGGTGGCGCCCATGATGTCGCGGTTGCGGGTCACGGCGTCTTCGCCTTCCAGGACCTGAACGACGACCGGGCCCGAGATCATGAATTCGACCAGTTCACCGAAGAAGGGGCGTTCCTTGTGGACCGCGTAGAAACCTTCGGCCTGCTCGCGGGTCATGTGGATGCGCTTCGACGCGACGACGCGCAGGCCGGCTTCTTCAAGCTTCTGGGTGACGGCGCCGGTCAGGTTGCGGCGCGTGGCGTCTGGCTTGATGATCGAAAAGGTGCGGGTAGCCGCCATGATGCGTTCCTTGCGATTTATTATGGGGAGAGGGATGGGCGCGCCCGTAGCGGGGAATGCGCCATATCGCAAGGCTACTGGACTTCGATCCAGCGGCCGCCTTCCTGCTTCCAATAGTGCCGCTCCACGCCATCGCGTGTCCTCAGCATCCGCCAGCAATCACGCGCTTTCTGGACCGTGACATCATCGAAGATAAAGAAGGTGCGCGCGAACGGCACCTCGCCATCGCGCCACTCACCGTCAGTTATCGCAATGAAACGGGCATCGTTGGCTGGGGCCGTAGCGTTCGAAAGCAGGATCGGTTGCCGCGCATCCTCGGGCCCACCAGCAAAGCCATGGGCAAGGAAAGACTCCTTCAGCCCCCACAGCGATTCGCTGATCCGGCCAAGCTGGTCGTCATCCCCCGACACTACCAGCAGCCGCTCTCCGGCCTTGAGCGTGTTGCGCGCAATAAGCGTCAACGCCCCTTCGACCGGATCGCGGCTGGCCTGATAGAAATCGACGCGCATTACTTCTCCAGCGCGTCCCGAACGTAGCGGTCGATCAGGCGCACGCCATAGCCGGTCGCGCCCTTGTCCCAGGTCGCCCCCGCCTTGTCCGCCCATACGACGCCCGCGATGTCGAGGTGCGCCCAGTTGACGCCCTTGTCGATGTAGCGCTGCAGGAACTGCGCGGCCGTGATCGAGCCGCCGTTGCGCGGGCCGACGTTCTTCATGTCGGCGATGGGGCTGTCGATGAGCTTGTCGTAGCTCGCGCCGATGGGGAGGCGCCACAGCTTGTCGCCCGAGGACTTCCCTGCAGACTGCAAGGCCTCGGCCAATGCCTCATCGTTCGAGAAGATACCGGCATATTCGCCGCCCAGCGTCGCAACGATGGCGCCGGTCAGCGTGGCGAGGTCGATGACAGTTTTGGGCGAGTATTCCTTCTGGGTCCACGTCAGCGCGTCGCACAGGACCAGCCGCCCTTCGGCGTCAGTGTTGATAACCTCGATAGTCTGGCCGGACATCGAAATCACCACGTCGCCCGGACGCTGCGCGCCGCCATCGGGCATGTTTTCCACAAGTCCGCAGATGCCGACGACATTGGCCTTCGCCTTTCGCCCGGCCAGTGCGAGCATCGCGCCAGCAACGGCACCCGCGCCGCCCATGTCCCACTTCATGTCTTCCATGCCGGCTGGCGGCTTCAGCGAGATGCCGCCGGTATCGAAAGTCACGCCCTTGCCGACGAAGGCAGTCGGCGTTGCGCCGGCTTCTCCGCCAAGCCATTCCATCACCAGCAGGCGCGGCTTGCGATGCGAACCCTGCGCGACGCCAAGCAACGCGCCCATGCCAAGTTCGCCCATCTCCTTTTCGTCGAGCACGCGAATCTTGATGCCCGTGCCTTCCATTCGCGACTGGCATCGAGCTACGAAGCTTTCGGGATAGATGACATTGGCCGGTTCGGTGACGAGCTCGCGGGTGAATTCCACGCCCGCTGCCAGTGCAGCCTCGCGTTCCCACTCAGCCTCGGCTCCGACAGTGGCACCCAGTACGAGTACGTCCTGAAGGGTCGGCTTCTGGTCCTCCGGCAGCTTTGTCCGATAGGCGTCATGACGCCATGCGCGCAGGCGAAGGCCCAGCAGGAAACCTGCCGTCTCTGCAGGCGTTAGCCCGGAACCGGTCAGATCAAGCAACAGGGAAGTCTCACCCGATGCGAGGTATTTGCTGCTTACGACAGCGCCCGCACGTTCCACCGAACCAATGCGGCCCGCGCCGTTGAGTTCACCCAGGCCAATGAGCGCGACGCGCACCAGTTGGCCTTCCCGCTCCACAAAAGCTTCAAACGACTGCGCGGCTTTTGCTGCAAAGCGAGATGCACGCGCGCCTTCGGCAATCACCGGCTCGATATTCGCAGGCAAGGCGTCCTGGTTGGCTACGCGTACGACAAGACGCGGAGCGGGGCTCGGCAACGCATCTACGAACTGGATGTGCATGAACTCTCCTGGGGCGTGCCAATCTGGGGATACCATGTGGCAGGGGTGGATTGCAGTTAAGCAACGCCAATGCGATAGGCAAGACATGCTCCCTGCCTGTCTGCCCTCGCAGCATGCCCTCTCGTGTTGCCTGCGGACCTGGCAGGCTGGCCTCGCTGCCTTGGCGATGGCGCTGGCGTTCGCCACGCCGACTGCTCATGCTCAGGAAGCCGCAGCGGAAATTGCCCCGGAAACTGGCCCAGAAAAGGCTGGCGCCCCGCAGGAAACCGAGCAAATCGGCTTTGAGGCGGATCAGGTCGAATACAACGACAACGACAAATTGATGACCGCGCGCGGCAATGTGGTGCTGCGCCGTCAAGATCAATCGGTGCGTGCGGACATGGTGACGTGGAACAGCGAATCCGGCCAGATCCTCGCGAGCGGCAATGTCCGAGTCGTCGATGATGACGGCAACCAGTTTTTCACAGACAGCGTCGAACTGACCGATGAGTTTGAAACCGGCAACATGCAGAACGTGCTGCTGGCACTACGCGAAGGCGGCCGGCTTGCCGCGCGTTCCGGCAGGCGGGACGAACAGGGCAACGTCGTCATTTCTGACGCTGTCTACAGCGCGTGCGAAATAGAAACCCGGTCGGGGTGCCCGAAAACGCCCAGCTGGCGCATCGTCGCCAAACAGGTTTCCTACATCCCCGATGAAAACATTGTCCGATTCGGCGGGGCGCGGCTTGAGCTTTTTGGAATCATCCCCGTCCCCCTGCCTGGGCTTTCCGTGTCGACCGACGGCAGTTCCACTTCGGGCTTCCTCGTACCGTCCATCAGCTATTCGCCGTCGCGCAATGGGCTTGAGCTGGCGGGCACCTATTACTGGCAGCTTGAAAAGAACCGCGACCTGTCGCTGACCGCAACGGTGTTTTCCGAAGCGCCGCCGATGCTTTCAGGCCAATACCGCGCTCTTACCGAAAACGGTGCCTACCAGATTACCGGCTATGCCACGCGCAGCCAGGTAATACCGGGCGATGGCCTCTTTGATACCGACAAGGAATTCCGCGGCTATCTCTTTGCCAACGGCCGGTTTCAGCTTTCGAAGAACTGGAGCATCACCGGTTCCGGTCGCTATGCCACCGACCGCACCTTCCTGCGCCGCTATGACATCAGCCGGGATGACCGCCTGCGGTCGATGGTCGACGTGGAGCGGATCGACACGAACAGCTACTTCTCCTTTGCGGGCTGGGCGACCCAGACCATGCGGCTCAACACGCCGCAGGGCCAGGTGCCGATCGCCCTTCCCGCGATGGATTATCGCCATCGCCTGGAAGATCCCCTGCTGGGCGGCCGCATAGAGCTTCAGGCAAACACCCTGGCCATTTTCCGGACAGACGGACAAGACACGCAGCGCGCCTTTGCGGGCGCTCGCTGGGATCTCACGAAGCTGACCGGAATGGGGCAGGAAGTCACCTTCACCGGGCTGGTACGCGGAGACGTCTATCATTCCGATGAGAACGACCTGACCCTTACGCCGATCTACCGCGGCCTCCCGGGATGGCAGACGCGGGGAATCGCGACAGCGGCAGTAGACGTGAAATGGCCCTTCGCCGGCCCGCTGCTGGGAGGGCACCAAGTACTGACACCGCGCCTCCAGCTCGTTGCTTCGCCCACGCTCAAGAACCTTGATGTCCCGAACGAAGATTCGCGGGCCATCGATCTTGAGGACAGCAACCTGTTCTCGCTCAATCGCTTCCCCGGGTACGACCGGGTCGAGGACGGCGTGCGGTTCACCTATGGTGCTGACTGGCAGTGGGAGCGCCCGCGCTGGCGAATGAAGGCGACTGTCGGCCAGTCTTATCGGCTGACAAACAAGCCTACGCTGCTCCCCAACGGCACCGGTCTGACCAGCCGCTTTTCGGACGTTGTTGGCCGGACCGAGGTTCGCTACCGCGACTTTGTAAAGTTCACGCACCGCTACCGGATCGACAAGGACTCCTTCGCGGTCCGCCGGAACGAAATCGACGCCACCGTCGGTAACGAGCGGACCTATGCGGAAATCGGCTACCTGCGGCTCAACCGCGACATCACCGCCTTTGAAGACCTTGCCGACCGCGAGGAACTGCGCGCGGCCGGCCGCGTGGCCTTTGCCCGCTATTGGTCGGTGTTCGGTTCCGGCGCATTCATCCTGACCGATCGGGAAGAAGACCCTCTATCCACGGCCGATGGGTTTGAGCCGCTACGCACCCGCGTTGGCGCCGCCTATGAGGACGACTGCATCGAGCTCGCCTTTACCTGGCGCCGTGACTACCAGACCACGGGCGACGCAAAGAAAGGCAATACCTTTCAAATCTATTTCGCCCTGCGCAACCTTGGATTCTGAGACATGGCAGCAGAATCGAAAAAGCGCTATCGGACGCACTCAGCTTTGGTTAAGCCGCCCGCCAGCAGAGGCGGGCTGAAATTGGCGCACCCTGCCAGCGCCGCGGGAACAGGATCGAATTGATAGTGAAAACGCAGTTTCGCCATATCAAACGCAAGAGCCGGGCCGTGCTGGCGGTCGGCATATCCGCCGCACTTACCGCCTCGCTCGCCGGTGCGCAGGACACTGCGCCGCAGGCGCCCGCCTCGGATAGCCCGCAGGGACAGATCGTAATTCCGCAGAACATGCAGATGTTTGGCAAGAACGATCCCAACGTCCGCAAGGCAACGGCCGTCGTTAATGGCGACATCATCACCGGCACCGACGTTGACCAGCGCCTGGCACTGATCCTCTCGTCAGCCGAAACCAAGCCCAGCGCAGAAGAAGTGCAGCGCCTTCGCATGCAGGTGCTTCGCAACCTGATCGACGAAACGCTGCAGATCCAGGAAGCCAAGGCTGCCGAGATCGAGATTTCGGACGACGAGGTTGATCAGACCTATGCCCGTGTCGCCCAGCAGAACATGCGGGCGGCAGATCCGAAGGCGATGGACGCGTACCTGACGAAGATCGGATCATCATCCGCGTCGCTCAAGCGTCAGATCAGGGGCGAACTGTCCTGGCAGCGCCTGCTTCGCCGCAACGTGCAGCCGTTCATCAACGTCTCCGACGAAGAGGTGAAGGAAATGCTTGAGCGGCTGCAGGCCGCAAAGGGCACCGAAGAATATCGCATCGGCGAGATTTACCTGTCGTCGACCCCGGCAAACCAGCAGCAGGTCCATGACAATGCCCGTCGCATTGTCGAGCAACTGCGCCAGGGCGGCAGCTTCGTCGCCTATGCACGCCAGTACTCCGAGGCCTCGACCGCCGCGGTCGGCGGCGATTTGGGCTGGATCCGCCTTGCCCAGCTTCCGCCGGAACTTGGCAATGCTGCGCGTGAATTGCAGCCCGGCCAGCTTGTCGGCCCGATCGAGGTTCGCGGCGGCTTCTCGATCCTGTACCTGATCGACAAGCGCCAGGTGCTTACCGCAGACCCTCGCGACGCAGTCCTGGCGCTCAAGCAGATTTCGATCAATTTCCCCAAGGGCGTCTCGCAAACTGAGGCTACAAAGCGCGCCAGCGACTTTGCAAATGCCATGAAGCAGGCACGTGGTTGCGGCGCTGTCGATGCCGTAGCGCAACAACTGGGCGCACAGGTTGTCGCAAACGACCAGGTTCGCGCCCGTGACCTGCCCGGACCGCTGCAGGAAGCCCTTCTCGGCCTCGCGGTTGGCGAAACTTCGCCGCCCTTCGGCTCGATCGAGGATGGGGTGCGCGTGCTGATGCTGTGCGGCCGCGACGATCCGCAGTCGGCAGACGGTCCGAACTTCGACCAGCTCATGTCGCAGATGGAAGATGACCGGGTCAACAAGCGCGCACAGATGTATCTGCGCGACCTACGCCGTGACGCCATCATCGATTACAACTAGGGCCAGCCGCTAAAGTGCCGGCGCTCGCCGTCTCTCTCGGCGACCCCGCCGGCATCGGCCCGGAACTGCTGGCAGAGGCGTGGGCGCGGCGGATAGAGGAAGGTCTGCCGCCGTTCTTCGCTGTCGGCGGCGGCGTTGTGCTGAAGGCCGCAGCGACCTTGCGTGGACTGGACGTTCCGGTCCGGCGCATCTCGGATCCAGCAGAAGCGGCAACGGTATTTGCCGAGGCCTTGCCCGTGCTGGGGAATGCTGACGGAGACTACCGCCCCGGCGAACCGGATCGCGATGGCGCGACGCTAGCCCTGGCATCCTTACGTGAAGCATCACAGCTTGCGGTGGCAGGTGCTGCCACGGGTATCGTCACCGGCCCCATCGCCAAGTCCCGCCTTGCCGAGGTCGGCTTCACCCATCCCGGCCAGACGGAATTCGTCGCGGAGGCATGCGGCGTGGGACCGGACGATGCCGTGATGATGCTTGCTGGGCCCAATCTTCGCACCGTCCCACTGACGGTTCACACGGCGCTGGCCAAAGTACCCGGCCTGCTCACCATCGACCTCATCATTCGCAAGGCGAGAATTACCGCGGCAGCGCTGCAGCGCGACTTCGGGATTGCCTCCCCTCGCCTCGCCATCGCAGCGCTGAACCCCCATGCGGGAGAGGACGGCCGCATGGGTGACGAGGAAATCCGCATCATTGCCCCAGCCGTCGCCGCTTTGCGCGCGGAAGGCATCAACGCCACCGGCCCCCATCCCGCCGACGCACTCTTCGCGCCGCACGAGCGCGCGAATTACGACATCGCACTCTGCATGTACCACGATCAGGCGTTGATCCCGCTGAAGGCGCTGGACTTCGATCAGGGCGTCAACGCCACGCTGGGACTGCCGATCATCCGAACCTCGCCCGATCACGGCACCGCATTCGGCATCGCGGGAAAGCGCATTGCCCGACCCGGCGCCACCATTGCCGCCATCCGCATGGCGGGTGAATGTGCAGCGCGAAGGGTGCAGGCATGAACCTGCCTCCGCTGCGTGAAGTTATCGCGCGTCATGGCCTGTTCGCCTCAAAGGCGCTCGGACAGAACTTCCTGTTCGACGAGCAGTTGCTTGATCGCATCGCCGCTATCCCCGGCAAACTGGAAGGCAGGCAGGTACTCGAGATCGGCCCCGGCCCCGGCGGGTTGACCCGCGCGCTTCTCCGCGCCGGTGCGCAGGTCACGGCCATCGAGATGGATCGGCGCTGCCTGCCCGCGCTGGCAGAGCTTGAAGAAGCATTTCCCGGCAAGCTGCGCGTCATCGAAGGCGATGCGCTGAAGATCGACCCGGCGACGCTGTTCGACGGTTCCTACGCCATCATCGCCAACCTGCCCTACAACGTCGGCACCGCGCTCTTCACCAGCTGGCTGTCGGGGGAAACGTGGCCGCCGCAGTGGAACTCGATGACCCTGATGTTCCAACAGGAAGTCGCCCAGCGCATCGTCGCGGCGCCGGACAATTCCGCCTATGGCCGCCTCGCCGTGCTGGCCCAGTGGCGTTCCAAGTCCAAGCTGGCGCTGAAAGTCCACCGCAGCGCCTTTACTCCGCCGCCCAAGGTGATGTCGGCCATCGTGCACGTGGTTCCAGCCGAAATGCCTGAAGGCGTTTCAGCCCGCATGTTGGAGCGAGTGACCGAGGCGGCCTTTGGCCAGCGCCGCAAGATGCTCCGCCAGAGCCTGAAAGGCTTGCCGGGTGCGCTGGACGCACTGGAACGACTTGGGATCGATGCCCAGCGCCGGGCCGAAACCCTGAGCGTGGAGGAATTCGTTTCGGTGGCCCGGGAACTGACGAAAGCCTGATCCCGGTTGCCGACCGGCGATCATTTACTGAGCGATTCAGTAGATGGAGCCGAAATGACCTCCGACATATTGGCGCCCCTCCATTCAGGCTCTGCCTTCAATTTTTCCAGCAACCTCATTGCGGCGCTGCTTAGCTGATCCGCGTGGGGGTTGTAGGCAACCGGTTCCAGAATAATCTGCGCCTCATCCTGACGTGCCAACTGAATGAGGGCGGTGGCCAAAGTCATACGAAGGTCTAGATCGAACGGTGCCACCTCTACGGCCGTAATCAACCCGTCAATAGCAAGCGGAGGCGGCGCAACTCCCTGTTCTGCAAAGCTACGATAATAATAGATCAATGGGATAGGATGATCGTGTTCGCGCTGGTTCAGCGCAATGAACGGCGCTCGCGCCGCTTTGTAGGCAGCCGGCTTGGTTTCAGTGCCTTCAGCAATTCGGAATAGCGCGAATCCCTTTTGCACGTAGGCGTTCACCTGTCCCGGGTCGATTGCAAGCGCTGCATCGGCAGCCGCGATCGCCTCGTTGTCGTTTCCGGCATCGAAATCCGCTTCGGCCAACGCTGATTGGACATCTGCATCGCCGGGGTAACTCGCCGCAATCCTGCGTGCATCGACAAGCAGAGCTTTCGCCTGCTCTTCATTGACGCCGCGACTGGAACGAATGCGGACTGGCATGATGGCAGCTTCGCCATCGCGCAGACGCCGGATCGCAATGTTTCCAGTCTTCAGCATCGAAGATGGCAGACTGAATGCATTTATTCGCGACTTGCGAAGATAGGCATCAAGGTCTCGTTCAAGTTTGGCAAAGTCACCGAAGGCCTGGATCGCAGCATCGCGCTGGCGGGTGCCATTCTTCAACAGGCTGATATAGAGTGCCAATTGCCCTTTGCGGGCCTCTTCAAACGTCAGGTAATGATAGAGCAGCCAGCTTTTGCCGTAGAAGGCATCGTACATTTTGGTGCGGCGCGCGTTATACAAATCCGGATCGAGAAGCTCTTCCGCCTTCACGTCGCGGGCGTAGAACAATTCATCGGCGCGGTGCCTTGCGGGACGACCAAGCGATACGCCGCCGTCTGAGCCAAATCCGCTTGATGAGAAGAATTCCGCACCGCCTTCCGAAAGCCAACGCGGCATCGGAAAATTGCTGCCACCTATCATGAAGTGGTGAGCATATTCATGAAGCAGGACAACCATTGAATAGTCGGCGACGCCATTCTTCGAATTGACCCGAGGGACAATTGCGAGAGACCGTCCGGCCCTTGGCAAATAGAACCCTCCGATATTGGCGCTGCCGTCGCCGTAAAGTTGACGAACCATCGCCTCGTTGCGAACGACGAAAACGGTGACGCGATTGGATGGGCTGGGAGGTTTTGATTTGAACTTGGTGACGACCTCCATCGCCGAATGGAACCGCTCCAACTGCTCGCAAAAGAGTCGCAGATCGCTTTCGGAATCGTCTGCATAGATCACGAAATGCGCGCTGGATGCCTCCATCCACGCCGCGCGAGCGGCTTCGGGCCGCAGCAACACAACCAATGCACAAAACACTGCAACAAAACGCATCTAGCCCCACCCCTTTGTCGCGTCTCCTATGGGGGGAACCCGTTACCGACAAGTTGAAATTGGCGGGTAAATCAGACTGTGGGCCGTCGCCCAAAACCATCCAGCGGCTCAACCTCCGTGGCTCGCACGTCCACTTTGGCAACCTGTGACGCAGGCGAACCTTCGTGCAAGCGCTCGATTAGTTTCTCGACCGATTCCGGCTGCCCCATTGCCAGCACTTCGACGCTGCCATCAAGCCGGTTGCGCACCCAGCCGGAGAGGCCGCGCGCATTGGCCTCCAATATCGTCCAGTCGCGGAACCAGACGCCCTGGACCTTGCCCGAAACACGGATGAGGCGCGCAATCATGGGTGGAACATAAAACTCCTCCCCGAGATTGTCTCGGGGAGGATTGGAGGACTCAGGCAGCCGCCGCCTTCTTTTTCAGGCGCCATGCGTGCAGCAGCGGTTCGGTATAGCCGTTGGGCTGTTCCACGCCCTTGAACACAAGGTCGCAGGCCGCCTTGAAGGCCATGCTGCTCTCCCAGTTGCCCGTCATCGGCTCATAGAACGGATCGCCAGCATTCTGGGCATCGACTTTCGCTGCCATGCGCTGGAGAGAGTTCATGACCTGCTCCTTGGTGCAGACCCCGTGCAGCAGCCAGTTGGCCATGTGCTGCGATGAAATGCGCAGCGTCGCGCGGTCTTCCATCAGGCCAACGTCGTTGATGTCGGGCACCTTGGAGCAGCCGACCCCCTGGTCAATCCAGCGCACGACATAGCCGAGCAAGCCCTGCGCGTTGTTGTCCAGTTCTTCGCGGACTTCCTCTTCGGAGAAGTTCGCGCCCAGCGCCAGCGGGATGGTAAGCAGGTCATCAAGGCCCGGAACCGGCTGGCCGGCAAGCTCCTGCTGTACGTCGAACACGGCAATGTCGTGATAGTGCATGGCGTGGAGCGTTGCGGCGGTGGGCGAAGGCACCCAAGCGGTGTTTGCCCCGGCGCGCGGATGGACGGTCTTTTCCGCCATCATCGCAGCCATCCGGTCAGGCGCAGCCCACATGCCCTTGCCGATCTGCGCGCGTCCCGAAAGCCCGTGCTTCAGGCCAATGGCGACGTTACGCTTTTCATAGCAGGCGATCCACGCCGAGCCCTTGATGGCGTTCTTGCGGATCATTGGTCCGGCACGCATCGAGGTGTGAATTTCGTCGCCGGTACGGTCGAGGAAGCCGGTGTTGATGAAGACGATACGGTCCTTCACCGCGTGGATGCAGGCGCCAAGATTGACCGAAGTGCGCCGCTCCTCATCCATCACGCCCACCTTGATCGTATGACGCGCAAGGCCGAGCAGGTCTTCCACCGCATCGAACAGGGCGTTGGTGAAACCGGCTTCTTCCGGCCCGTGCATCTTCGGCTTGACGATATAGATGCTGCCGGTGCGCGAATTGCGCAGCTTGCCAAGGGAGCCCACATCATGCGCACCGATGGCGCTGGTGATGACGGCATCCATGATGCCCTCGGGGATCTCGCTGCCATCGGCCAGCAGGATCGCCGGATTGGTCATCAAGTGGCCGACGTTGCGCACGAACAGCAGGCTGCGGCCAGACAGGGCGAAAGGCGCGCCATCGGGCGAAGTCCACTCACGATCCGGCGAAAGCGCACGGGTCATGGTCTGGCCGCCCTTGTCGAAGGTGTCGGTCAGGTCACCGCGGATCACGCCGAGCCAATTCGCATAAGCCTTCAGCTTGTCCTCGGCATCGACAGCTGCAACCGAATCCTCAAGGTCGACGATGGTCGTTAGCGCGGATTCGAGGATGATGTCGGCGATGCCTGCCGGATCGGTCTTGCCGACGGGGTGCTCGCGGTCAAACACGACTTCGATGTGCAGGCCATTGTTCTGAAACAGGCGACGCTTGCCACCGTCCAGTACGCCGACGATTTGGCCCGGATTCTCAAGCTCGATCTCGACCGGATCGGACAAGTTGATCCAGCTTCCGCTCGCCAGCGGCACGGTCTTGTCGAGGAAGGCTTTCGCCGCAGAGATCACCGCAGCGCCGCGCACTTCGTCATAGCCACCCGGACGGGCCGCCGGAGCATCAAGCGCGTCGGTGCCGTAGAATGCATCGTAGAGGCTACCCCACCGCGCATTGGCGGCGTTCAGCAGGAAACGCGCGTTCAGCACGGGCACAACGAGCTGCGGCCCAGCCATGGTGGCGATCTCTGCATCGACGTTGGTTGTGGTGACGGCGAAATCGCCCGGCTCGGGCACTAGATAACCGATGCTGGACAGGAACGCGCGGTATTCGGCGGCATCGATCGGCTTGCCAGCGCGTTCAACGTGCCATGCATCGATCTGGGCCTGAAAGTCATCGCGCTTGGCGAGGAGGGCACGATTCTTCGGGGCGAAGTCTGCAAGCAGCGCGGCAAAACCCTGCCAGAAGGCGCCAGCATCCTTGCCGAGCGGAGCAAGCACTTCGCTTTCCACGAAAGCGGCCAGCGCCGCATCAACCTTCAAACCGGAACGTTCAACCCTGTCTGCCATTTCGCCTCGCCATGCGTTGCGCCGCCGACGCTGATCGCGCGGCGGCAATTTCGTCCAATAATCCCCGGGGAGGAACGGCTGCGCCTATGGCCCATGCCACGCCGCTTGGCAACGCCGGGGTTGTGGGTGTTGGGGTTTAACGGTTAAGCTGGTTTCACAAGCAACAGCTTTCCGCGGCCGAATCCGCTCTGTTAGAGCCGGTTGACCTCGCCACTATGCTGGCGCGGGTGGAAAAATGGAGCGCGATCAATACCGGCACCGCCAACCTGACCGGACTGGCCCAGCAGGCGGATCTTATGGCAGAGGCTTTCTCTGCGCTCCCCGGCGACATTGAACTGGTGGCCCCCGCCCCCGTTTCCGCTGTCGGAACAGACGGTGTCGAGCGGGAAATTCTTCACGGCCAGCATCTGGTCCTGCGGGTTCGGCCCGACGCCCCGCGGCGCTTCCTGCTCACCGGGCACATGGACACGGTCTATGCGGCAGATCACCCGTTCCAATCGCTGCGCTGGTTGGACGGCGAAACCCTGAACGGCCCCGGGACCGCCGACATGAAAGGCGGAATCGCAGTGATCCTTGCGGCACTGGCTGTCTTTGAAGGGAGCCAGGCGTCCAAAGCGGTCGGCTATGACGTCCTCGTCAATTCCGACGAGGAAACCGGCAGCCTTTCCTCCGCATCTCTGATCGCCCGGCTGGCGCAAGGGAAGTTCGCGGCCCTAACCTATGAGCCCAGCGCCCTGCCCGACGGAACTCTCGCCGGGGCACGGGGAGGCAGCGGCAACTACAGCCTCACCGTGAAAGGCCGCTCGGCCCATGCTGGCCGGAACCCCAAGGATGGCCGCAATGCGCTGGTGGCGGCCGCTATCTTGGCGGTGGAACTCAAGGCACTTGAGCGCGAGGGTCTGAGCGTCAATCCCGCCCGGATAGACGGAGGAAGCGCCAACAATGTCGTGCCCGAACTTGCGATATTGCGCTTCAACATTCGACCACGGGACATCGAAGCATCAGAGTCATTTCAACGTGATCTAAATGCCTTGATAGAGCATATATCGAAACAACATGAGGTTTCAATTCACATCCACGGCGGCATAACCCGTCCGCCCAAGCCGCTGGACGCCCATGCCGAACGCCTCTTCAACCTGGTGCGGGATTGCGGCGCGGCATTAGGGCAATCGATCCGCTGGCAGTCATCGGGCGGCGTCTGCGATGGCAATAACATAGCTGCCTGCGGGGTGCCCGTCGTCGATACGATGGGCGTGCGTGGCGGCGCCATCCACTCGCCTGACGAGTACCTGATCGTTCCTTCATTGGCAGAACGCGCGGCCCTGTCTGCCCTTGTCCTTCACCGTCTCGCGACAGGAGATACCTTGTGAGCTTCCGCATCCGTGCCGCCACCGCAAAGGACGCGCAGCCACTCTATGAAATGGCGAAGCTTACTGGCGGCGGCTTCACCAACCTGCCGCCCGATCGCAAGGCCATAGCGCGCAAGCTGGAACGCTCGGCGAAGGCATACGGCCGCACGGACGAAGGCCTGCTTGACGAACTCTTTGTGATCGTGCTGGAAAATGCCGACACCGGGGAGGTGCGCGGCACCGCGCAAATGTTCACCTGCGTTGGGCAGACTTGGCCCTTCTATTCCTATCGCCTGGCAAGCCTGACCCAGCATTCCGAAGAATTAGGCCGTACTTTCAAGGCTGAACTACTAAATCTTGTGACTGATCTTGAAGGTTCAAGCGAGGTCGGCGGACTTTTCCTTCATCCGACCGAGCGGGCCGGAGGGCTTGGCCTACTGCTTGCACGAAGTCGCTATCTTTTCATCGCCATGCACCGTGCCCGCTTCGCGGACCGAATTCTGGCGGAACTGCGCGGTATTATCGACGAGCGCGGCGGATCGCCATTCTGGGACGGTGTTGCCGGGCGCTTTTTCGGGATGAGTTTCCAGGAAGCCGACTACTTCAACGCCATCAACGGCAATCAGTTCATCGCCGACTTGATGCCCAAGCACCCGGTCTATGTCGCCATGCTTTCGGAGAGTGCGCGCAGCGTCATTGGCCTGCCCCACCCTTCCGGTCGAGCGGCGATGCGTATGCTTGAGGAGGAAGGCTTCCACTATGAAAATTACATCGACATCTTCGACGGCGGGCCAACCATGACGGCACGAACTGACCGGGTTCGCACCGTTGCCGAAGCGCGAGGGACCATCGTTACGGCGACCAACGCCGAATGCGGAGGCAATACGCTGATCGCCACCGGCAAGCTGGGGGACTTTCGCTGCTGCTTCGGCACGGTGAGCCAGGCAGGGAGCGGCGTTTCCATCGATCCTGCGACCGCGAAAATACTGGGCGTCACTCAGGGCGACAGCATATGGAGCGCGGCGCGCTGATGGCCCTGCAGGAGATCAACTTCGACGGGATCGTCGGCCCCAGCCACAATTACGCCGGCCTCAGCCTCGGCAACCTTGCCGCGACGGCCCATGCGGGCGACGTTTCGACGCCCCGTGCAGCGGCGCTGCAGGGCCTCGCCAAGATGCGGCACAACATGGCCTTGGGCCTGAAGCAAGGCATCCTGCTGCCGCTTCCCAGGCCGAATGGCGCATTCCTGCAGGGTCTTGCCGTCGATCAGACCGCCGATCCCCGCCTGACCGCGGCGGCATGGTCTGCATCGTCAATGTGGGCTGCCAATGCCGCTACCATATCGCCCGCGCCCGACACCGCCGATGGTCGCTGCCACATCACGCCGGCGAACCTCGTCACCATGGCCCACCGTGCGCAGGAATGGCCCGACACGTCCCGCCAACTGGCGCTGGCATTCGCCGATGATCGGCATTTCACACTCCACGATCCGATCCTTCCGAGCTTCGGCGACGAGGGCGCTGCAAACCACATGCGCCTGTGTTCTGCCCATGGCGCGAATGGCCTGGAAATCTTCGTCTATGGTCGCAGCGGCGGCGCATTCCCTGCCCGTCAGCACGAGCAGGCCAGCAGGGCTGTCGCACGCCTGCATGGATTGGCGCCTGGTCGAGTGCTTTTCGTGGAGCAGAACCCCGACGCCATTGCTGCGGGCGCATTCCACAACGACGTCGTGGCCGTGGCGAATGAGAACGTTCTGCTTATCCACGAACTGGCCCTTGTGCGGCCGGACGAGGCCTACGCCGCAATTCGCGAACGGCAACCGGATGTAGAAATCATTGTCGTGCCCGACAGCGAAGTGCCGCTTGCCGAGGCTGTGCGCTCCTACCTTTTCAATGCCCAGTTGGTGACACTGCCAGACGGCGGCATGGCCCTGATCGTTCCGACCGAAGCGTCCGCCAGCGTGCAAGTGCAGGCATGGACCACGCGAATGCTCGCCAGTAATGGCCCCATTCGCAGGGTACTGCCGGTCGATGTCCGTCAGTCGATGGCTAACGGGGGTGGCCCCGCGTGTCTTCGCCTCCGCGTGGTGGCCGATCCCGAAAATATCGACCCACGGTTCATGCTGGACGAAGCTCGATTGGAGGTCATCGAACTGGAAATATCCCGACACTGGCCGGAATCCGTCAATTCCAGCGATCTGGGAAATAAAACCTTGGCGCAACAATGCCTTGCCGCCCGTACCCATCTGCTGACTGCGTTGGACCTAGCCCAGCTTATCTGATTAACGCGTCGCAAAAACTTACAGTTAACAATCAGCTAACGCACCTAGCCACGGAAACCCGAGAGTGGCATAAACGTTGCTTCGAGTCCTGCCTGAGAAGAGGGTTGAGGATGTTCACCAAGCTACGCCGTTTGTTCGTCATCAAGACCCGCGTCGAAGCCTATATGATCATCTACGCCCTGGCGCTTGGCGCGATCGAGCGCGGAAGCGCCTATCTTGTGCAGTTTCCGGGATATGGTGGAAAGCTGCTGCTGCTCGCCTGCACCGGTGCGGTCTTCATGGCCGGCGCCAAGATCCTGGACTGTCTGCGCTATGAGCGTGAACGACGGGAAGCCGAAAAGGCTCAAATTCAAACCTGATTTCAATGAAGGTGGGGTGGTTCTGTTGCCCGGCCCACCCCGGGCCGCTGGAATCCATTCTGTTGCCCGGTTGGCCCAACCGCGTTCTAACTTTGTAACTTCAGGGCGTTAGCCCCTAGAATTACGCTGCGAGAGCAAGTGCTTCGTTATCGTTGGCACTTATGAGTTTTGAGCCTTTAACGGGTTACTCAGCCCGGACGAAAACAGCGCCTTTGAACACACGTCGATCCTAGTTCGGCCCCGTCATTTCCTTCGAAAAACGAAGGAGGTGGTGGAGCCGCCGGGTACCGCCCCCGGGTCCGCTGCGTCTATTACACGCCGCAGTTTATCGCCATATCCGGTCGAAACCGGCGAGATCCTATATAGGGCGCTGAAGGAAAATGAAAAGAGCGACCTGCGCTCTTCCTGTCTCCGGCTGTCAGGATTTCTGCAGCGAATCCCGGATTTCTGCCAGAAGTTCCACTTCCGTCGGGCCAGCCGCAGCGGGCGGCGGCATCATCCTGTTGGCCTGGCGAACGATCAGGAAAATCACGAAAGCCATGATGAGGAAGTTGATCAGCGCCGTGATGAACGCCCCATAGCCCAGCAGGGGAACGCCGGCAGCCTTCAGCGCCGCATAGTCCGAAAGCGAGCCCTTGTAGTCGGCGGGCGCGTTGCCCAGCATCACGAACTTGTTGGTGAAATCCATGCCGCCCGTCAGCTTGCCGATCACCGGCATGATGATGTCGTCGGTCAGCGAGGTCACGATCTTGCCGAATGCCGCGCCAATGATCACGCCCACTGCAAGGTCAAGCACATTGCCGCGTGCGATGAAGGTCTTGAACTCCTGAAACATTTTGGTCGTCCTCGCTCTCTGAGCCGCTTTCATGCTGCCATGGAACGGCAAACGCCTCAATCGGCAGGCTCTCCTTGAATGACGCCGGTTCGACGCTACATTCCCCACCATTGCACGCTTCCGGCCGTGCCAAGTGAGAGGGAACAGACCGCATGTCCATTTCGTTGAAATTGCAGCCTTTCCTTACCCGTTTTGCGCGTACCGCATTGGTCGCCGCAGCGGCTACCAGCCTTGCTGCATGCGGCATCAACTCAGTGCCGACTGCCGAAGAGAACGCCAAGGCCAAGTGGGCCGACGTGGAAAGCGCCTACCAGCGCCGCGCCGATCTAGTCCCCAACCTCGTCGCCACCGCTGAAGGTGCGGCGAAGTCCGAGACGCAGATTCTCACCAACGTCACCAACGCACGCGCCGCAGCGACGTCGATCAACATCACCACCAACGACCTTTCCGATCCCGAGGCTTTTGAGCGCTTTCAGGGCGCGCAGAACCAGCTAACTCAGGCGCTGGGCCAGCTGCGCACTGTGGTCGAGAATTACCCCGACCTGCAGAGCCAGGCTCGCTTCGCTGACCTGATGACCCAGCTGGAAGGGACGGAGAACCGCATCAACGTAGCCCGCACCCGCTATAACGAGGCGGTGCAGGAGTATAACACCACCATTCGCACCTTCCCCGACATCATCGGCGCCCGGCTGATCCACGGCGCAAAGCCGATGATTCCGTTCAGGGCCGACGCTGGTGCGTCAACCGCCCCGAAGGTGAACTTCGACATGGGCCCCGCACCTGCAGCCCGGACCGTGACGGAAGCCAACGACAACGCAGTCCAACCGACTGCAGCAGCGAAGTGACCCTTAAACAGGACAACTGAACGTGCGTGTCATCATGGCGTGGTTGCTGGCGCTTCTGGCTTTTGCCGGGGGCCCAGCCCTCGCCGAACTTCCGGCGCGTCCGAACGGGCCCATTCTTGATCAGGCCGGGATAATTCCGGCACCAGAAATGCAGGCGCTCGAGCAGCGATTGCAGGCCTACACCAAGGCGACCGGACGCTCGATTATCGTAGCGACGGTGAGCAACCTTGATGGGCTTCCCGTTGACGACTATGCGCAGAAACTGGCCGAGGCGTGGGACATTGGCGGCGCCCAGACCGAGGAAGGCGTTCTCCTGCTCGTCGCGCCCAACGAGCGCCAGATACGCATCCATACGGGCCGGGGCGTCCAGGATCGGCTTACGGACGCCCTGTCGGGCCGGATCATCCGGGACACCATGTCGCCACGCTTCAAGCAAGGCGACTTTGGCGGTGGGATCGCCGCGGGCGTCGATCAGATCATCGCTCAGCTTGATCGCTCCCCGGCCGACGCAAAGGCTGTTGCCGAAGCTGCTGCGGCGGCAAAAGCCAATGAGCAGCCGGAATCCGAAGGTGCGGGCAGCGTGATATTCTGGATACTGCTGATCCTCGTCTTTTCCTGGCTGTTTTCCGGCCGCAGGCGGGGCAGACGGAGTGGCATTCATCCTGCCGTCGTTCTATGGGGTGCAAGCGAGGTCGGGCGCCATATGGGCGGTTGGGGTGGCAGCTCCGGCGGCGGCTTCGGCGGCGGTGGCGGAGGAGGTTTTGGCGGCTTCGGCGGCGGCGGAGGCGGTTTTGACGGCGGCGGCGCTTCAGGGAGCTGGTGATGGCGGGCTATCTGTCAGACGATGATCACGCGCGCATTTCAGCTGCGGTCTCCGCTGCGGAGGCACACACGTCGGGTGAGATCGTCACGATCCTTACGCAAAGGTCGGACGGCTACACCGACGTCGCGCTGGCCTGGTCCGCGCTGGTGGCCTTCACCGCCATTGTCGTGCTGTCGCTGTTTCCGGACTTCTTTCTGGGCCTGTTTGACCGCGTGACTGGCAGTTGGGCCAACGACTGGACGCCGGGCGAAATTCTCGCCCTCGCTGCCGGTGTAGGCATCATCAAATTCATTGGCATGCTCCTGCTCCAGCTCTGGCAGCCGTTGCGGTTCTGGCTCATCCCCGGTCCCATCAAGTCCGCGCGCACGCGGGCACGGGCGCTAACTTGCTTCAAGGTCGGCGCGGAAAGGCGGACGCAGGTGCGCACCGGCATCCTGATCTATCTTTCGATGCGCGAGCACCGCGCCGAAATCGTCGCTGATGAGACGATAGTCCGCCTGGTGGGCGATGCCCCTTGGGATGATGCCATGGCAGCAATGCTCGGCCACATACGGGAGGGACGTATCGCAGACGGCATGATCGCTGCCGTGGAAAAAGTCGGCGAAGTGCTGGCCCAGCACTGCCCGCGCGCCAGTGACGACACCAACGAACTTCCCGACAGGCTTATCGAAGTATGACTTTCCGCGACCAGGCCGATGAGCCGGAAGAAATCATGTGGCACGGCAAGTTCATCACTGCCCGCAGACGCGGAAAGTGGGAATATGTCAGCCGCGCGCGCGGCATCCGCGCCGCTGTGATCTGTGCCGAGGACGAACAGGACCATGTCATTCTGGTCGAGCAGTTCCGCGTCCCCCTTGGCCGGTCCTGCATCGAGCTGCCCGCCGGCCTGATTGGCGACGACCAAGGTGCGGAAGGCGAAGACGCGATGGCAGCGGCCCGACGCGAGCTGGAAGAGGAAACCGGCTATCGCTCAGGCCGGATGGAAGTGCTGGGCGAGTACTATTCCTCACCCGGCATGGTGACCGAAAGCTTCACCCTGCTGCGAGCACACGACCTCATCCGGGTAAGCGACGGCGGCGGCACTGAGGGCGAGAACATCACCGTCCATCACGTACCGCGCACCGGGATCGCCAAGGCGGTCGACGAATGGCGGGCGCAGGGATTGGGCATCGACGTCCGCCTGCTGATGCTGCTGGGGCCGTCGATACTCGGCTAGCTACTTGGCAGCCCCCTTGGGCATCTTCAGCCCCGTCCAGTGTGCAAGGAAGGCAAGCACATCCGCCCCTTCCTCGATCGCCTTGTCTGTCGGCTTGCCTGATCCATGGCCCGCACGTGTTTCGATGCGGATCAGGTGCGGCTTGTCACCCGCCTCCGCTGCCTGAAGCTGCGCCGTGTACTTGAAGCTGTGCCCTGGAACCACGCGATCATCCGTGTCTGCTGTTGTCACGAGCACCGCCGGGTATTCTGTCCCCTGCCGAATGTTATGGTAGGGTGAGTAAGCCCGCAGGACGCGGAAATCGGCCTCGCGGTTGGGATAGCCGTAATCGTCCACCCAATACCGGCCTGCGGTGAAACGGTCGAAGCGCAGCATGTCCATGACGCCGACTTGTGCATTGGCCGCAGCGAACAGATCCGGTCGCTGGTTCATCACGGCGCCGACCAGCAGGCCACCGTTGGAACCGCCCTGGATAGCAAGCCCGCCCTTGGGCGTGATGCCCTGGGCAATCAGGTACTCGCCAGCGCCGATGAAGTCGTCAAAGACGTTTTGCTTGTTGCCCAGACGTCCCGCATCATGCCACGCCTTGCCGTATTCCCCGCCGCCCCGCAGGTTGGCGAGAGCAAAGGCGCCGCCCGCCTCCAGCCATGCCATGCGCGCGGCCGAGAAAGCCGGCGTCAGAGAAACCTCAAAACCGCCGTAACCATATAGCAGCGTCGGCACAGGCTTACCCTCAGCAGCAGTGCCCTTCTTGCGGACAATGAAGAGCGGGATCTTCGTGCCGTCCTTCGACGGGAAGAAGCGCTGGTCGACATCGTATTCGCGGGGATCGAATGTCAGCGCGGGCTCGGCAAAGGACTGAGTCTTTCCCGTCGTCAAATCCATGCGATAGATCGCCGCTGGCTGGTTGAAGCTGGTGAAGCTGTAGAAAGTCTCCGGATCACCGGGCTTGCCGCGAAAACCCGATGCAGTGCCGATGTCGTTCAGCGCCAGGCTCGTCGCTGACTTGCCTGACAGATCATAGACCAGCGCCCGCGTCGAAGCATCCCTCAGGTAGGCAAGGATCAGCTTGTTACCGATGATCGTCGCCTGCTGCAGCGTCTCCGCACTTTCGCCAACAAGCTCCTGCCAATCCGGCTTGCGCGCGGCGAGGTCTATCGAAACGAGACGATAGCGTGGGGCATTCCAGTTGGTCACGAACCACAGCCGGGTGCCCATGCCGTCGACCAGCTTCCAGTCGTTCTCGAAGCCGCTGACCAACGCCTTCGCCGTCCAGCCATCGCGGCTGCGGCGATCCAAGTCTATTACGTGGACTTCATAGCGGGAATCCGTCCCCTTCGAACTGGTTATGATCGCGTGGCGGCCATCCTCGGTGACTTCGGCGCTGTGACCGTTTTCAGGCTGGTCGGGCGTGGAATAGACAAGCTCGTCCGCATCCTGCGCAGTGCCGATGCGGTGGAAATAAATCGCCTGATTGTAATTGCGCGCCTGGAAGTCCTGCCCTTGGTCCGGCTTGGGGAAGCGGGAATAGAAGAAGCCTTCGTTGCCGACCCATGCCAGCGTGGTAAACTTGGCCCAGCGCAGTTCGTCCGCCAACTGCTCGCCGGTCTGGACATCCAGAACCCTCAGGATGCGCCAATCGGTGCCCCCATCCTGTACGCTGTAGAGCAGGTAGCGCCCGTCTTCCGACGGCTTCCAATCATCAAGTGCCGTAGCCCCGTCCTTGGCCCAGCCGTTGGGATCGATCAGAAGGCGCGGCGTGCCTTTGAGGCCATCGCGGACGAACAGTTGTGACTGGTTCTGAAGGCCGGAATTGCGGGTGTAAAAGTATCGCTTTCCGGCTTTCACCGGCAAGCCAAAGCGCTCGTAGTCAATCAGTGCGCGAATGCGGTTCGCGAACCATGCCCTCTCCGGAAGCGTCTCCAGATAACCTTGGGTAACCTTGTTCTGGCGCTCAACCCAATCTGCGACCTCCTTGTCGCTGCGGACGTCATTTTCCAGCCAGCGATAGGGGTCTGCAACGCGCTCGCCGAACATTGTCTCGACGATGTCGTCCCGC
Source organism: Novosphingobium sp. (assembly GCA_040509895.1). GTDB lineage: Bacteria > Pseudomonadota > Alphaproteobacteria > Sphingomonadales > Sphingomonadaceae > Novosphingobium. The sequence continues at coordinate 46,042 of JBEVKC010000142.1, forward strand.
CGGGTGTCAGGGTATTGGATCGGCTTCAAGGTTTCAGACCCTGCTTGTGCAGCCATGGCAAGGCACGCGAACGCGAGGGCCGCATGCGGCAGGCGAGGCATTTGTTGTCTCCAGAAACGCAAAAGGCGACCGCGAAGTTATCATTCGCGGCCGCCTTTGCAATTCATGCGGTGTTGATAATCCGGCGGAATTATTCCGCGTCGGTCAGCACCGGACCTGAATCCTGGCCCTTGGCCGAGGTATCGCGGTCAACC
>JBEVKC010000143.1:0-11582 GCA_040509895.1 Novosphingobium sp.
GGCGATACGCCAGCGCGGCTGAGCGCTTCAGTAGCAACCTTTCCACCTAGGTCCGAGGGCATGAAGCCCTTCAGCGAACCGCCAAAATCACCAACCGCGGTACGAACACCGCTGACGATGTAGATGTCTTCCATAGTGTTTGCTTCCCGAGATTTTGGCGCCCGTATTTCAGAGCGGAATGTGGTCGTGCTTCTTCCACGGGTTTTCGAGCTGCTTGTTCCTCAGCTTGCGAAGACCCAGCGCGATGCGGCGACGGGTGGAGTGCGGGTAGATCACCTCGTCGATGAAACCCTTGCTTGCCGCCACGAAGGGGTTGGCGAAGCGGTCTTCGTATTCCTTGGTCTTTTCCGCAATCTCTTCCTGCGACAGGCCGCGGAAGATGATCTCAACCGCGCCCTTTGCGCCCATCACGGCGATTTCGGCTGTGGGCCACGCATAGTTGAGATCACCGCGCAGGTGCTTCGACGCCATAACGTCATAGGCGCCGCCATAGGCCTTGCGGGTGATGACGGTGATCTTCGGCACGGTTGCCTCGGCATAGGCAAACAGCAGCTTCGCGCCGTGCTTGATGATGCCGTTGTGCTCCTGATGGGTACCGGGAAGGAAGCCCGGCACGTCAACGAAGGTCAGGATCGGAATGTTGAAGGCATCGCAGAAGCGCACGAAACGCGCGGCCTTCTTTGATGAATTGATGTCGAGAACGCCCGCCAGGACCATCGGCTGGTTGGCGACGACACCGACGGTGCGGCCCTCAACACGCCCGAAGCCGCAGATAACATTCGCGGCATGGCCAGGCTGGATTTCGAAGAAGTCACCTTCGTCGAGGATCTTCCGCAGAACCTCATGCATGTCGTACGGCTGGTTGGCCGACGCCGGGATGATCGTGTCGAGGCTCGGCTCCATCCGGTCATAAGGATCGGCGGAGGGACGTTCCGGCACTTCTTCGCGGTTATTGAGCGGCAGGTAGTCAAAGAATTCACGCGCGACGCAAAGCGCCTCAAGATCGTTCTCAAGGGCGAGGTCGGCGACCGAAGTCTTGGTCGTATGCGTGATCGCCCCGCCTAGCTCTTCCTGCGTGACGACTTCGTTGGTCACGGTCTTCACCACGTCCGGACCGGTGACGAACATGTATGAGCTGTCCTTCACCATGAAGATGAAGTCCGTCATGGCTGGCGAGTAAACCGCTCCACCGGCGCAGGGCCCCATAATCATGCTGAGCTGCGGGATCACGCCCGATGCATTGACGTTGCGCTGGAACACCTCGGCATAGCCGCCAAGCGCCGCAACGCCTTCCTGAATACGCGCACCACCCGAATCATTAAGCCCGATGACAGGGGCACCGACCTTCATGGCCGTGTCCATGATCTTGCAGATCTTCTGGGCGTGGCGCTCTGACAGCGAGCCGCCGAAGACGGTGAAGTCCTGGCTGTAGACGTAGACCAGACGGCCGTTGATCGTGCCCGATCCGGTTACGACGCCATCGCCGGGAATCGCCTGTCCGGCCATACCGAAGTCGACGCAGTTATGCTCGACGTAGAGGTCGACCTCTTCGAAGCTGTCTTCGTCAAGGAGGACTTCGATACGCTCACGCGCGGTAAGCTTGCCCTTGGCATGCTGTGCGTCGATGCGCTTTTGCCCTCCACCCAGCTTTGCAGCTGAACGGCGCTTTTCCATCTCGGCAATATTGGCTGACATTCGTGCGGATTCCCCACTAAAACGTGTGAGCGCCTAGTCACGGGGATGGCATGCCGTCAATAGGGTTTAATCGATCGATTAAACCGTTTCCGTTGAGAAACGCCGTTCTCTCTGGAGAGACGGCCTTTGCGCCACTCAACGCATGAGTACCAGCTCTTCCGCCATCGACGGATGAAGTGCGACAGTGTTGTCGAAATCCTGCTTGGTCAGCCCAGCCTTCACTGCAATCGCCGCCGCCTGAAGTATCTCGGGAACTTCCGGCCCGATCATGTGCAGGCCAAGGATGCGATCGTTCGTGGCATCCAGGACCATCTTGTAAAGCCCGCGCTCATGCCGCTGGGCAAAGACGTTTTTCATCGGGCGGAAATCGGATGAATAGACCTTGATGTTGCCATACCGCTCCCGCGCCTGACCCTCGGTCAGTCCGACAGCGGCGAGCGGCGGCTGGGAGAAAACGGCGCTGGGGATCAGGTCATAGTCCACCTTCGTCGGCTTGTTGCCGAACACGGTGTCGGCAAAGGCATGGCCTTCGCGGATGGCTATGGGCGTCAGTTGGACACGATCGGTCACGTCACCTACCGCGTAGATGCTCGGGCAACTGGTGCGGTTTTCGTCGTTGACGGGAATCTGACCCGCCGGGCCAGTCTCGATCCCCACCGTTTCCAGACCCAGACCCGTCGTGTTGGGTCGGCGGCCAGTGGCGATGAGTACCGCGTCCGCCGGAATGGGGTCGGGGCGGCCCCTAACGGATACAAGGAACGAGCCATCGGCCTGCTTCTCGACCTTCTCGAGCGGGCAGTTGAACCGGTACTCGATTCCGCGCGCCATGGTGATCTGCAGCAGCCGGTCGCGAAGGGACTCGTCGTAGCCGCGCAGGATCTGGTCGCTGCGGTTCACCACCGTCACATGAGTACCGAGCGCATTGAAGATACCGGCAAATTCCAGGGCGATATAACCCGCACCCTGAATGACGATGCGCCTTGGCAGTTCGGGAAGATGAAACACCTCGTTGGAGGTGATGCAGTGTTCGCTGCCATCGAATTCCGGGATCACCGGCCATGCACCGACACCAACAAGGATATATTTCGCCCTGATTTCCCGCCCGCTGGCAAGCTTGACCGAATTGGGGCCGGTAATGGTCGCGCGTTCGAGGAAGTGCTCAACCTTATGGTTGTCGAGCGTGGCAGTATAAGCCGCGTTGATCCGGTCCACATCGCGAAGGACCGTGTCACGCAGCGCAACCCAGTCGAACTTCATGCCTTCGACGGTCCAGCCATAGTGCGCTGCGTCCTGCAGTTCCTCGGCAAAGTGCGAGCCATAGACCAGCAGCTTTTTGGGCACGCACCCGCGGATGACGCAGGTGCCGCCAATGCGATGCTCCTCCGCCACGGCCACCCGCGCGCCATGCGATGCGGCGATGCGGCTTGCTCGCACGCCGCCAGAGCCCGCGCCAATGACGAAAAGGTCGTAGTCGAAGGTCGGTTCGGTCTTTGGCATGAAAAGCTCCTGTCGCCCGGGGCGATATGGCGACCCAACGCGCCAATGCCAATCGTATTAGTCGCGCCTTTCCCCGAATGCGGCGGTCAGCTCAGCCCCGCCGCCTCCAACAGCGCGTTCGTCGAGGGGTCGAAACTCACCCCGCCCTCGGCGATCGAGTTGGCGATTTCCTTGCCCAGCTCGACCCCGAACTGGTCGAAAGGATTGATGCCCAGCAGCACGGCATTGGCGAATGTCCGATGCTCGTGGAAGGCGATCAGCGCGCCCAGCGTTGCCGGGTTGATCTCGTCGCACAGCATCGTCGCAGAGGGGCGGTCACCTGGGTAGGCGCGCGCCAGATCCTTGCTCTCCCGCCCCGCCATCAGGGCTGCGCCCTGCGCAAAGCAGTTCATCAGCAGGATGCGGTGATGGGCCGGGTCAAGCGCGTCACCGGGAGCGATGGCGGCTATGAAATCCACCGGCACAAGATTGGTGCCCTGATGAAGCAGCTGGAAGACCGCGTGTTGGGCGTCCGTCCCTACTCCGCCCCAGGTTATCGGCGCGGTCGGCCCATCGACGGGCGATCCATCCAAAGTCACACTCTTGCCGTTGGACTCCATCTCAAGCTGCTGGAGATAGCTCGGAAACAGCCTCAGCCGCTCGTCATAGGCAAAGCTCGCCCGCGTCTGGCAGCCGCGCAGGTGCGTGTAATAGAGGTCAGCAAAGGCAGCGCGGAGCGGCAGGTTGGCCGCGCCATCGGTCTCGGCAAAATGCTGGTCCATTGCCGCTGCGCCTTCCAGCATCTGGCCGAACTCCTCCCAGCCAAGCGCCAGCGCCACGGGAAAACCGATCGACGACCACAGCGAATACCGGCCGCCGACGCTCTCCTGAAACGGCAGAATGCGAGTCTCGTCGACACCCCATTCCACCGCCTTTTGCGGGGCTGCTGTCAGAGCCACGACCCGGCCGTAGGCATCGACGACGCCACCCTCGGCCAGCCAAGCCAGCGCGCTGCTGGCGTTGGTCATGGTCTCGATCGTAGTGAAGGTCTTGGATGCTACGGCGACCAAAGTCGTTGCCGGGTCACATTTCGCGAATACGGCTTCCAGCGCCTGCCCATCTATGTTGGAGACGACATGGACATCTACCATCGCCGCATCGCGCGCCAGTGCATCGATTGCCATCGCCGGGCCAAGCGCCGATCCGCCGATGCCGATGTGGATCAGGTGCTTTACCTCGCCCAGCGCGCCAGCGTGGATCGCCTCGACCAAAGCGCGCATCCGTACGTGAAGCGCCATCGCTTCCTCGACAGAGCTTTCCTTGCCAAAGCCGCGCTGGGCGGTGTGCTCTGCCGCCCTGCCCTCGGTCGTGTTGACTGTCTCGCCGGTAAACAGCGCGGATCGCCTGCCTTCGAAATCCACTTGAGTCGCAAGCGCTTCGAATGCCGCGATGTGATCGTCATCAAGGTGGGTCTTGGACCAATCGAACAGGATACTACCACCGGGCAGTTCCAGCCGCTCAGCCAGCTTTTCCAAGCGGGAACTATCGCCGGCGAACAAGCCTGCCAGCGTCGGCCGGTGCAAACCCATCAGTGCATTCCAAGCCGATTTCACACCTTCGGTCATTCACGAGCCCTTCCAGCAATCTCTGCGCCAGTTTATGCCCGCTGCATCTGCGAAGGCCAACCCGCTTGGCCAGAGAAATCGCAAGCGGCTATATCAGCGCCCGTTGCCCTCTCCCTGCAGGGCACGATGCAATAAACTTGACTGGACCCGGTCCCGCCAACATGGACGATGGAATGACGGAAACCGTACCCGCCGAAGCGACTGCAGAGGCCATCGAAACCGCCGGGCAGACCGGAAAAAAGGAAAAGAAGGAAGACAGTTTTGTCGTCTTCCTGATCAAGCTGGTCTTGATCGTCGCGATATTCCGCAGCTTTATCTTCTCTCCGTTCAACATTCCCAGTGAGTCGATGCTGCCCCGGCTGCAGAACGGCGACTACTTGCTGGCGGCCAAGTGGCCCTACGGTTACTCGCGATATTCGCTGCCTTTCAGCGTGCCGCTGATCCCGGGCCGGATTTTCGCAAACCAGCCGGAACGCGGCGACGTGGCGATTTTCAAGGCCCCGCCGCTCAACGATGTCGACTATATCAAGCGGGTGATCGGCCTGCCGGGTGACCAGATCCAGATGATCGGCGGCGTGCTGCACATCAACGGCGTCGCCGTGCCCAAGGTGCGGGTCGCCAATGCAGAAATACCGGTTTCTCCCAACACAGCCTGCTTTACGCCGCGGTACGAGGCACGGCCCAGTTTTGAGGTGACCAAGGCCGACGGCACGCACGTCTGCAGCTATCCGCGCTATCGCGAGACGCTGCCCAACGGGCGCAGCTATTACATCCTCGATCTTGAAACCACGCCGCAGGACGACACGCCCCCGCTGATGGTTCCGGAAGGCCACCTGTTCATGATGGGCGACAACCGCGACAACTCGATGGACAGCCGCTTTCCGGCAGTACCCGGCGGAGGGATCGGCATCGTGCCGGAACAGAACCTTGTCGGCCGGGCAGCCATCATGATGTTCTCGACCGACGGTTCTGCCGAATGGATCAAGCCCTGGACGTGGTTCACCGCCGCGCGCTGGGACCGTATCGGCGGGACGTTCTGACCTTGTTGTCGACCGCAACCCGTGATTTTCTCACCAGCCTGGCAGGCCGCGCACCCGCGGATCAAGCACTGTGGCTTGAGGCACTGACCCACGGCAGCACCGGGCATGAGCGCAATTACGAGCGCGTGGAGTTTCTGGGCGACCGCGTGCTTGGTCTGAGCATAGCCGAATGGCTGTACGCGATCGGCACGGGCGACGAAGGCAAGCTGTCACAGCGCCTCAATGCGCTTGTCAGCCGCTCCACTTGCGCCGAAGTCGCGCGCTCAATCGGGCTTGGCGACCATATCGTGCTGGGCAAGCAGGCCCGCGACGATGGCGGGCAGGACAGCGACAACATCCTGGGCGACGTGATGGAGGCGCTGATCGGCGTCACCTTCCTGGAACAAGGCTATGAAGGCGCACGCGACCTTGTCCGCAAGCTTTGGGCCGAGCCCGTGGAAGGCCGCGCCGGGCAACGGAAACATCCCAAGTCGGCACTGCAGGAATGGGCAGCCGGCAACCGGCGCAAGACACCTGAATATCGGATTGTCGAACGGTCCGGCCCCGATCACGCGGCACGCTTCACCGTCGCAGTCGCAGTCAAAGGAATCGGCGAGGCGCAGGCCACCGGATCAAGCAAGCAGGAGGCCGAGACACTGGCCGCGGAAGAGTTTATGAGGCAGTTCGGATGACAGAGAAATGTGGCCTTGTTGCTGTCCTCGGCGCCCCTAACGCGGGCAAGTCTACGCTGGTAAACTCGCTCGTCGGGCAGAAGGTGGCGATCGTTTCCGCCAAGGCCCAGACCACGCGCGCGCGCCTGATGGGCATTGCACTTGAAGGTGAGACGCAGATCATCCTGGCAGATACGCCCGGCATCTTCGCGCCCAAGCGCCGGCTCGACCGAGCGATGGTCGCCGCGGCATGGGACGGCGCCAAAGAGGCGGATGCAATCGTGCTGGTGGTCGACGGCCGCAAGAAGAAGCGCGAATACCTTTCCGACATTCTTGAATCGCTGAAGGGCCGTCCGGAGCGCAAGATCCTCGTGCTCAACAAGGTTGATGAAACGCCCAAGGAACCCCTGCTGGTCGCGGCGCAGGAACTGACAGCGCTGGCAGATTTCGACGAGGTGTTCTTCGTCTCTGCGCTGACCGGCGACGGCGTGCCCGAGTTGAAGACCCGGCTGGCCGACCTGATGCCGGAAGGTCCGTGGCACTATCCGGAAGATCAGGTGTCAGACGCCAGCGAGCGCCTGCTCGCCTGTGAGATCACCCGCGAGCAGCTGTACCGCCAGCTCCACGACGAACTGCCCTATGACAGCGCGGTTCGGCCTGAAAGCTACACCCACCGCAAGGACGGCTCGGTGGAAATCCACCAGCAGATCGTCATCGCCCGCGACAGCCAGAAGAGCATCGTGCTCGGCAAGGGCGGCGCGAAGATCAAGGCCATCGGTGAAGCCGCACGCAAGGAACTGGCCGAACTCCTAGGCGTGAAGGTCCACCTTTTCCTACACGTGAAGGTCGACGAGAAATGGGCCGACGACCGCGAGATCTACGAGCAGATCGGCCTGGAGTGGGTGCGCTAGCGTCAGCCTGTTTGGGGGCACAAGCCGCCATCCACCAACCCGCTCAGCCCGAGCTTGTCGAAGGCCACCAGCAACCGCAGGCCGCCCGCCTACGCCTTGGCGGCCGCCTTTTTCACAGGCGCCTTCTTCGCGGGCGCTTTCTTCTTCGCCGGAGCCTTCTTCTTTGCTCCCTTCTTGGCCGGTCCCTTCGCGGCCTTCTCGGTAATCAGCGTCACCGCTTCCTCGGCTGTCAGGTCTTCCGGCTTCTTGTCGCGCGGCAGCGTCGCGTTCGTCGTGCCGTCGGTGACATAAGGACCATAGCGACCCGCCATCAACTTCATCTCGCCGCCCGACTCCGGGTGTGCCCCAAACGTCTTGAGCGGTTCGGCCGCAGCACGCGTCCCGCGTCCGCCGCCGTTCGCGGCGTCTGCCAGTTTTGCGACAGCAGCATTCATGCCAGTATCGAATACTTCGGCGGTTGAGCGCAGCTTTGCGTATTTGCCGTTATGCGCAAGGTACGGTCCGTAACGGCCAATGCTGGCGGTGATCGGCTCACCAGTTTCAGGGTGAGTGCCCACTGCGCGTGGCAGACCCAGCAGCTTTACCGCCCAGTCCAGATCCAGTTCGCCGATGTCCTTGGGAATTGAGGAGCGCTTTGCCTCCTTGCCCTCGCCCAACTGGATGTAGGGACCAAAGCGACCGGCGCGGCGCAGGATGGCCTCACCGGTTTCAGGATGCTTGCCGAGCTCCCCGTCCTCGCCGCCTTCGGCGTCGCCGCCGGGCTGGGCAAATTTGCGGGTATACTTGCACTCGGGATAGTTCGAGCACGCGACAAAAGCGCCAAAACGCCCGCCGCGCAGGGATAGCCGCCCCTCCCCACACTTGGGACAGAGGCGAGGATCAGAGCCGTCCTCCTTGGGCGGGAACAGGTAGTCGGAGAGAAATTCGTCAAGCGCCTCGGTCACTTCCGAGGGTTTGCGCTCCATAACGCCATCGGTCTGCTTCTTGAAGTCGTCCCAGAACGCTTCGAGCACGGCTTTCCATTCCGCGCGCCCGCCAGAAACGTCGTCCAGCTCATCTTCCATGCCCGCCGTGAAGTCATAGGCGACATAGCGTTCGAAGAAGCGTTCGAGGAACGCCGTCAGCAGCCGCCCGGATTCCTCGGCAAAGAAGCGGTTCTTCTCGGTGCGGACGTAATTACGGTCCTTTAGAACCTGCAGTGTCGCGGCATAGGTGGACGGGCGCCCGATGCCGAGTTCCTCCAACCGCTTCACAAGGCTGGCTTCGGAATAACGCGGCGGTGGCTGGGTGAAGTGCTGGGTGGCGTCCACGCCCTTTTTCACCGGCATGTCGCCCTTGGACATTGCCGGAAGCAGGCCGCTTTCGTCCTCTTCGCCATCTGCCTTCTGGTCGCGGCCTTCCTCGTAGACCGCAAGGAAGCCGGGGAACTTCACAACCTGCCCGGTGGCGCGAAGCTCATGCTGGCCGGTGCCGTCCCGCAGGGTGACCGTGGTACGCTCGAGCGAAGCTGAGGCCATCTGGCTCGCCAGCGCGCGCTTCCAGATCAGCTCATAAAGCCGCGCCTCATCACCACTGCCATAGCGGTCCTGCGTGAAGTCGGTGGGGCGGATGGCTTCGTGCGCTTCCTGTGCGTTCTTCGCCTTGGATTCGTAGTGGCGGGGCTTTTCCGGACTGAAATGACCGCTGTAACGGTCACTGATCGCCGCCCGCGCGGCGGAAATGGCCGACGGGTCCATCTGCACACCATCGGTACGCATGTAGGTGATCGCGCCCGCCTCATACAGCGTCTGCGCCACGCGCATGGTGTGGCTGGCCGAGAAGCCGAGCTTGCGGGCGGCCTCCTGCTGCAGCGTAGAGGTCGTGAACGGCGGCTGCGGATTGCGGCGTTGAGGACGGGTATCGACATCCTCGACGCGGAAGGCCCCGCCTTCGACAGCGGCCTTGGCACGCAGGGCGATGCCCTGTTCACCAAGGCTGAGGCGATCCAGCTTCTCGCCTTCGAACTTCACCAGTCGGGCGGGAAACTCTGTGCCATCCTGCTCCAGCTTGGCGATGACCTGCCAATATTCCTGGGGCTTGAACTTCTCGATCTCGCGCTCGCGCTCAACGATCAGGCGCAGCGCGACCGACTGCACGCGCCCGGCGCTCTTCGCACCCGGCAGCTTGCGCCACAGCACGGGCGAGAGCGTAAACCCGAACAGGTAATCCAGCGCGCGGCGGGCAAGGTAGGCGTCAATCAGGTCCTGATCGAGCTCACGCGGGTGCTTCATCGCCTCCGTCACCGTTTGCTTGGTGATAGCGTTGAAGGTGACGCGCTCAACCTCCTTGGGCAGCGCCTTGCGCTTGGCGAGCAGTTCGCGGACGTGCCAGCTGATTGCCTCGCCCTCACGATCAGGGTCGGTGGCGAGGATCAGGCGGTCGGCACCCTTGGCCGCGTCGGTGATCGCCTTCACCTGCCGCGCCTTGTCGCCATAGAGGTCCCAATCCATGGCAAAGCCGTCATCGGGGCGCACCGACCCATCCTTGGCCGGCAGATCGCGCACGTGGCCATAGGAAGCTAGGACCTTGTAGTCCTTGCCCAGGTACTTCTCGATGGTCTTTGCCTTGGCAGGCGATTCTACGATGACCAGTTGCATGAGTGTGTCGGTGTGTCCTTACGCGTATACGTACGTACGAGGGTGGAAGCGCTTTGCGGGTTTCGTCAAGCGTGGACGGGCATCAGTTGCCATTCCGGGACACTCTGCCCCCGGCATGCCGCACCAAGCCACCAGAAATCTCCATCTCCAGCAGGGCAAGCTGCACCGACGCCGGGCTTTCCCCGCTCTGGCGGATCAGCTCGTCAATGGCGATGGGCGCGGTAGTTAGGAGGCCGGCGATGTCTGCAGGATCTTCAGACAGTTCGTCATAGGCCGCGAAATCTGGCGTCGGTTCGCGGAAAGTGGAACGCGGGGCGCCATCAAAGCCCGAAAGCAACTCGATCACGTCATCGGGCGATTGCACAAGGATTGCTCCTTCGCGGATAAGCTGGTTGCAGCCGTGCGAGCGGGCATCCAGCGGCGATCCGGGTATGGCCATGACTTCGCGGCCATATTCCCCCGCCAGTCGCGCAGTTATCAGCGAGCCCGACTTCGGTGCTGCCTCGACCACCAAAGTTCCGGCTGACAGTCCGGCGATGATGCGGTTGCGGGAGGGAAAGTGGCGGGCAAGCGGTTCGGTGCCCGGCGGTTGCTCGGCTATGAGCAGGCCGCGTTCGGCGACGTCCTCCTGCAATTCGCCATGTTCTGGCGGATAGGCGATGTCGATGCCACTGGCGATCACGCCGATAGTGCCGCCGCCGGACAGGGCACCGCGATGCGCCGCACCGTCGATGCCGCGCGCCAGCCCCGAAACGACCGTCATCCCGGCTTCAGCCAGCGCAACGGCAAACTGGCGAGACAGCTTCACCGCCGCCGCCGACGCGTTGCGAGCGCCGACGATGGAAACGCAGGGCCGCGCTGCAAGCGTCACATCGCCTCGTATGGTCAGGATCGGCGGAGCGCTTTCCGATTGGGCAAGTGCCGCGGGATAGTCCGGCGAATCGTGGAACAGGTATCGCGCGCCGGCGCGCTTCGTCGCCGCGATCTCTGCGGCCACGCGGTCCTCGGCGACTGGTCGATAGGGTTTCCCTCCCCGCGCCGCGACGTCCGGCAATGCCTCCAGCGCAGCCTGTGCGTTGCCATACCGACGCAAAAGCTGCGAATAACTGACGGGGCCGACGTTTGGAGAGCGCAGCAAGCGGATGCGCGCAAAAGCCTCGTCCTGACCAAGTGTCATCACTGGACCGTCACGATTTACCGCCAACCCTCGGTTCCGTGCCGGCGCACAAACGGGCGATGTTGGCACGGTGCAGGAAGACAACCACAGCGGCCATGGCGGCCAGCACCAGTGCAAATCTTCCATGCCCGGTCATGATCGCAGCAAGAGGTGCAGCAATGGCCGCGGTCATTCCAGCCAGCGAGGAAATCCGCGTCACCGCCAGCATCACCAGCCAAGTCAGTGCATAGGTCACGCCAATCGGCCATGCGAGGCCCAGCGAGACGCCCATCAGCGTCGCCACGCCCTTGCCCCCACGAAACTTCAACCAGACCGGAAAGCAGTGCCCAAGAAAGGCGCCCAGCGCCGCAAATCCCACTGCGTCGGGAAACC
>JBEVKC010000144.1:0-5504 GCA_040509895.1 Novosphingobium sp.
CACCTGAAACCCGCGACACGCCCGCAGAGGCGCTGGCGCGCAAGCTTCGCCAGATGGATTATTTTCCTTACGAAAGCATCGAGGACGAAGGCGCGGAATTCACCGTTCTGGTCGCACGCCGCCTGCAGACCGGCGAAATCGTTTTCCTGGGTGAGATCGGCGACGATATTCCCCTGCTGGAACGCGCTGTCCGCAAGCTGGCCGCCTGAACGAACGCTACAGCGAGGAAGCGCCGCCATGCAACAACGCATGGTGGCGCTGTTTCGTTTGTGCCGCTACCTTGCAGCGATGCCCTGTAAAGCACCCCCTTCAGCCCGCGTTAAGGCCAGATTGGTCTAGCCATAGCCATGCGAATACTTTCCCGCATCGTCGCCTCTCTCGCAGTCCTTTGCGCGGTGGTCCAACCTGCAATGGCCCAATCGATCCTGCGTGACGCGGAAACAGAGGCGTTGCTGCATGACATGTCGGAACAGCTGATCGTCGCTGCCGGCCTGAACCCGCGCAATGTGGACGTGGTGCTGGTCAACGACAACTCAATCAACGCCTTCGTTGCCGGCGGTCAGGCCGTTTACGTCAATGCCGGACTTCTCAACGCGGCAGGCACCGCGAATGAAGTGCAGGGCGTGATCGCCCACGAATTGGGCCACGTCACCGGCGGCCACGTCATCAATACCTCAGGGCAGGAAGCCGCCCAGAATATCAGCATTCTTTCCCTGCTGTTGGGCGCGGCACTGGCCGCGGCCGGAGGCGGTGAAGCCGCGATGGGCGTGATGATGGCCGGGCAGCAAGCGGCAATGGGCAAGTACCTGGCGTTCAGCCGCGGACAGGAAGCCTCTGCCGACGCGGCCGGTGCGGAATACCTTTCCAAGGCGGGCATTTCGGGCAAGGGCTCCATTGCGTTCTTCAAGCGCCTCCAGAACATGGAGTTCCGCTATGGTTATGCGCCGCGCGACGGGGACGAATTCTACAGCACCCACCCACTTACCGGCGAACGTATCCAGACGCTGATCGATGTCTATGAAAAGGATCCGGCGTGGGCCAAGCCGAGCGATCCCGAGATCGAGGCCCGGTTCCAGCGCGCCAAGGCCAAACTCTATGGCTATCTGGCAGAGCCGCGGGACACCTTCGTTGCCTATCCCGAAACGCGAAGCGACGTGCCAGCGCGCTATGCCCGCGCTTATGCCTGGCACAAGGATTCGCACATGGACAAGGCGCTGGTGGAAGCAGACGCCCTGCTGAAGGACGCGCCAGACGATCCCTATTTCCTGGAACTGAAGGGCCAGATCCTGCTTGAAGCCGGAAAGCCGCGCGACGCGCTTGCGCCGCTACGCAAGGCCACAGAAATTACCAACAACCAGCCGCTGATCGCGACGATGTTCGGCCACGCCTTGATCGCCACAGAGGATGATGCCAACTTCAAGGAAGCAGAGCGGGTGCTGAAAGCGGCCGTGGCCCGCGACCGCGAGAACCCCTTTGCATGGTACCAGCTTGGCGTCGTCTATGCCGCCAACGGCGACATGCCGCGCGCCCGGCTGGCGAGCGCCGAACAGCAAGTTATGAGCGGTCGCGCAGGCGAAGCGCTGGCGAGCGCAGAGGCAGCGGAGTCCGGCCTGCCCAATGGCTCGTCCGATTGGCTTCGTGCGCAGGACATTGCCATGCAGGCACGCGCTTCAATTGAACAACAACGCAAACGCAAGTAGGCGCGGGCAATGACAGATCGATCCACCGGCCCGGGCAGCCGCCTCCCCCTTATCGCGCTCGCTATCGTACTCTTGCTTGTGGGCGTCGCGGCCGGATGGTTCTGGCAAGCCCGCAGCAGGGAACCGGCGCAACTGAATACCGCTGATCGGGAGGCGGTTGAGACAGTGGTCCGCGAATATATCCTGGCCCACCCCGAGATCCTTCCGCAGGCCATGCAGAACCTCCAGACGCGCGAAAACGAGAAGTTGCTTGATGGCGTAAGAGCCGATGTCGAACGCCCCTTTCCCGGCGCAATCCTTGGCAACCCTGACGGCAAGGTGACACTGGTGGTCTTCACCGACTTCGCCTGGGGCTATTGCCGGCAGAGCGTGCCGGAGAGCGAGGCCCTGATCGCCGCCAACCCTGACCTGCGCGTGGTGGCTCGTGAACTGCCGATCATTGCACCGACGAGCGAAGATGCTGCCCGCTGGGCACTCGCTGCAGCGCTGCAGGGACGTTACGAGCCGTTCCACCGCGCCATGTTTGCAGCCGGGCGTCCCGACACCGCTTCGATAGAGGCTGCCGCCCGCACCGCCCGGCTCGACATGGACAAGGCGAGGCTGGCGATCTCCGACCCCAAGATCAACGACGAGATCGCCAGTAACATGGCGATTGCCCGCAAACTGGGACTCAGCGGCACGCCAAGCTGGGTTGTCGGCAAGCACCTGCTGTTCGGCGCGGTTGGGCAGGACGAGCTTGGCAAGGCAATCGCCGAAGCGCGCAAGCAGGCTAGTTGATGCGTTAGAGCATGCCAAGTCCGCGGGAACCCACTGCTATTTACGGGGATTTCGCGAACGCCTTGTTTTCGGCTAAGGATATCTGATGGCCGTGCTGCCCTTCCGACCGACCCCTTTCTTCGCCAACAAGAACCAGGCGTTCTGGCGGCTGCAGGCCGCGGGCTGGGGCGGCGCCATGCTGCTGCGCGCGATGTCGAGCCTGGCAAACGCGCAGCCGCTCTCGTTCCTGGTGCTGGTGCTGATCGCTACGATCACCGGCTTTTCGATCTCGCTGATCCTGTCCGTCATCTACCGCCAGCTCATCACCCAACGGCCGCTGGTCACTTGGGGAATAACGGCACTTGTCCTGCCCGTTGCGGTTGGCCTCAATGCCTTCATCGATGCCTGGGTGTTCAGCCTCTACCGGCCGGAAAGCGAATCCACTTTCGCCCAGTTGTTCATCGGCGTTTTCTATTACGACGCGACGCTGCTGGGTGCGTGGTCCGCGCTCTATTACGCCATCAACTATTACCTGCAGGTGGAAGAACAGAACGACCAGCTGATCCGGCTGGAAAACCAGGCGACCAGCGCGCAACTGGCGATGCTGCGCTACCAGCTTAACCCGCACTTCCTGTTCAACACGCTGAACTCCATCTCGACGCTCGTGCTGCTGAAACAGACCGAACCGGCCAATGCCATGCTCAGCCGGTTGTCGTCTTTCCTGCGCTATACGCTGATCAATGAGCCCGCCGGCCGCGTCACCGTCTCGCAGGAGGTCGAAACGCTGAAGCTGTACCTTGGCATTGAGCGCATGCGGTTTGAGGAGCGGCTGCGCACCACGTTCCGCATCGATCCCGAAACGGACAAGCTGCTGCTGCCCTCGCTTTTGCTGCAACCGCTGGTCGAAAACGCCATCAAATATGCCGTCTCTCCGCAGGAGGCCGGGGCAGAGATCACCGTTTCGACGCAACTCGTCGGGCCAAACCTTCGCATTACCGTCTCGGACACCGGCCCGGGATTGCAAAGTCCGTCCACCGACAACAGGTTGTCAGGCGTGAGCTTCGATGGCGGTGAACAGGTATCAACGGGCGTTGGCCTCGCGAACATTCGCGACAGGCTTGCGCAAGCCTATGGCGAAAACCACCGGTTCGAAACCATCGACCCGCCAGAGGGCGGCTTTTCCGTCCTGATCGAAATTCCAGCCGAAAAAAGAGAGACGCCTGCCGAGGTCGAACCCGTCCGGGTCGCCGCGGCCGTAACCTGAGACCGGAAAAATATGAACATTCGCACCATTCTCGTCGACGACGAAAAGCTCGCTATCCAGGGCCTTCAGCTCCGCCTCGAGAAGTTTCCGGATGTGGAAATCATCGACACATGCTCCAACGGGCGCGAAGCGATCCGCAAGATCAAGACCGAAAAACCGGACCTTGTTTTCCTCGACATCCAGATGCCGGGGTTTGATGGCTTTTCCGTGGTTAAAGGCGTGATGGAGATCGAGCCGCCGCTGTTCGTCTTCGTAACGGCCTATCAGGAACACGCCGTCCGCGCCTTTGAGGCCAATGCCGTCAATTACCTGATGAAGCCTGTTGATGAGGACAAGCTGGCCGATACGCTGGACCGCGTCCGCACCCGCCTTGTCGAAAAGCGCGGCGCCGAGGAAGCGGAAAAGCTCAAGAACGTTTTGGCGGAAGTGGCGCCCGACGCCATGGACCAGATGCCCGAGGAAACCGACACTGGCGCCGGCCGCTACGAAAAGCTCATCAACATCAAGGATCGCGGGCAGATTTTCCGCATCGACGTCGATTCCATCGAGCATATCGAGGCTGCGGGCGATTACATGTGCATCCGCACCGCCGACAATTCGCTGATCCTGCGCGAAACGATGAAAGACCTTGAGCGCCGCCTTGACCCGCGCGTGTTCCAGCGCGTGCATCGCTCCACTATCGTCAACCTCAACCAGGTCCGCCAAGTGAAGCCGCACACCAATGGCGAATGCTTCCTGGTGCTGGATTCCGGCGCGCAAGTGAAGGTGAGCCGTTCGTACCGCGACGTGGTGGCGCGCTTCGTTCATTGATGGGCAGCCGTTGCGCTCGACACGGGCGCATGGGTTTGCAATGAGCGCGGCATGACCGCGCTCTCCATTCCCGGCTTCGACCTGAATGCCTTCGTCATCGCCACCCTCGCTGAAGACCTTGGCATGGGCCTGCCCGGTGGCGGGCATGACGTGACGTCGGAAAGCGTCATTCCGGCGGATGCGCGCTGTTCCGGTACGATGGATAGCCGCGATGCGATCACCGTCTGCGGACTGCCGATTGCCGCCGCCTTCTTCCGCAAGCTCGACCCCGGCATGGAGATTGAACTGCTTGCCGAAGAGGGCCAGCAAGTTTCTCCCGGCACCGACCTCATGCGCCTGACCGGCAATGCCCGCGCCATGCTTACGGCTGAACGGGCCGCGCTCAACACCGTGCAGCATCTTTCCGGCATCGCCACCATGACGCGCGAATATGTCGATGCCATGGGCGGCGCGAAGGCCGTGCTGCTCGATACGCGCAAGACCATTCCGGGCCTGCGCCACCTTGAGAAGTACGCGACGCGCACCGGCGGCGCCAAGAACCATCGCATGGGCCTATGGGACGCCGCCATGATCAAGGACAACCACGTCCTTGTCGCCGGCGGCGTGGGAGAAGCCGTGCGTCGCGCGCGGGACGCGGGCGTCGAGAGCATCATCTGCGAAGTCGATCATATCGACCAGATCGAACCCGCACTGGCGGCAGGAGCTAGCCACCTGCTGCTCGACAACATGGACCCAGCCCAGTTGCGCGAGGCGATTGCTCTCGTCGCTGGTCGTGCCCCCTGTGAGGCGTCAGGCGGCGTGCGGCTCGATACCATAGCAGCGATTGCGGCCTCGGGCGTGGACTATGTCTCGGTCGGTCGCCTGACTCAAAGCGCACCTGCCGCCGACATCGGGCTGGATTTCACGCCGCTGTGATGCTGGGGGCCATTGTGCTGGCAGCGTTGGCACTTCCCGCGCCTGCCCTTGCCCAGGCC
>JBEVKC010000145.1:0-25052 GCA_040509895.1 Novosphingobium sp.
CGGCGCGGTGGCGATCGGCGATCCCAACGTCGCGACCGGCACTGGAGCCGTGGCAATAGGTGCTGACAATGTTGCGACCGGTAATGGGGCAGTCGCTATCGGCAATCAGTCCAGCGCTGTTGGACAGGGTAGCGTGGCGCTTGGCAATGCGGCGGCGGCCGCGAGCAATGGCGTGGCAGTAGGTAACGGGGCGTCGAATGGGGCGTTCACCAACTCCGTTGCCCTTGGTGCAGGTTCGGTCAACACGGCCAGCAACCAGGTTGCCGTGGGCGGTCGCACTGTTTCGGGCGTTTCTGCGGGCGCGCTGAGCGAAACTTCGACCGATGCGGTCAACGGTTCACAGCTGTACGTCACCAACCAGGCAGTTGCTGCCAACACCTCAGCCATCGCCTCGTTTGCGACCAACCTGTCCGGTATGCAGAACCAGGTTTCCACGCTGTTCGACCTCCGCAATCAAGACCGTAAGGACATGAAGCAAGGTGTTGCCAGTGCGATCGCAATGGCTAACGCTCCAATGCCCTCCAATCCTGGCGGCGTGGGCTACGCTTTCAACACGGCTGTATTCCGAGGAGAGGCTGCCGTTGGCGGGTCGATCAACTATCGACTTAATACCGAAAATCCCACGGCACTATCGGTGGGATTCTCGTATGCGGGCAACAAGAACAACGGCTTCCGCGCGGGTATAGCAGGCGAGTTCTGAGCCATTCTGCGCACTCGCAAGCGGACTGGAAGCAATTTGCAATTTTGTGAACCGGCACTTGCGTGGCCGGAGACAAGCCGGGACGGGCGAAGAAGGCTCGCTTAAAGATTGCGCCACATCGTGAAACTGGGTCAGGTTTCGCCCTGTGGCCGCCCAGAGGCGGACTTTCCGGACACCACGACAATGCGGACACTCGCGCCTCCAGCGCATCACGACATGGGCGAGAGGTCCTAAAAACGCTTTCCGAGAATCCGATTATTAAAGTGGGCTGCTGCGAGTTATTGAAGCAACTGGCTAGCCACATCGTTGGGCACGACGCGCAGCAGACCAACCAGCGTTCGCATGGCGAAAGCTGCCATCCTAGAGTTGAGAGCTAGCGTGGAACACGCAAACCGAATCGAAAACTTGCGAAAAAATGGCGGAAATTCGTCGTTTTTAGTTAACGAGGTCTTAACCAAAAGGCGCTATGGGGGCCGTATGACTGATGGCCCCGCCACGACCGATCGCATCGAGTCGGCCGAATCCCTGTTGCGCGAAGAACTCGCGCGCGGTGATGCGGTGCTGGGCACTGTTGCCCCGATTTTGCGCCATTTGCTTGCCAATGATGATAACGCGATCTTCGGTGATGAGATCATAGCGCGTGTGCGAGGGATGACCTCCGACGTGGCACGCCAACTTCTGCAGGAACTTGCATTAGCCAATGGAGAGGATCTGGCCGAACCAGCGCACGACGACGCGGACAAGCTCTCTAAGGCGCTGACCCGGAGCTCCGAATTCCTTAGCCATCTGCACGCGCTTGCGCTGGAATGGCAATTGACCGAGAGGCTGGAGGCGCGGCTCTCGCTGGATCCCGTGCTGTCACCGCTATTGCAGGCCTTGGTCGGTTCGCGCGATGAGACAACTTCCAGTCTGGCGATGAAGTTTCTGGCCGCGCAGGCCCGATTCGGGCAATCGCAACGCCGGATGCGCTTGCCGCTTGGCGAACTGACCGCGGATTTGCTCCATGGTGCGCTTTTGGCCCTGCGAACTGTGAAGGGCGCTGGTGAGGCGATGAACGCCGCAGAGGCCGCGATCCGTGACCGTTATGATGAGGCTGGCAGCCGCTTAGGACTGATTGCGCGGCTCGTCACTGGAATGGGTGGCGGCATCGTCGCCGCGCTTGCGATCAGCCATGCTGGAGTGGCAATATTTCTCTCTGCCTTGGCCCAGGCTTCCGGCCAGGACCGCGACCTTGCCGTGCTTTCAACCAGCGACGGCCAGATAGCGCGCCTGACACTGGCACTTCGGGCCGCTGGCTTGAAGTCACAGACGGTGGAAGAGCAATTCATTGCCCTCCATCCTCAGGCGGCCATTCCCGATGGGATAGATCGTCTTGGTATCGAAAGGGCCGCCTCCATCCTAGCGATGTCGGGCGGGTTTTCGAGGAACTGAATCCGTTGACCGGCATCGGATCTGTTCGCGCCAAGGCGCTCAGCGATGGGCAGGATCGGCTGATTTCGGCCGATGAGCCATTGGCGGGACTACAACATCGGTGCGGTGGGCAGATTCCCGGCACGATTGCCATTCCCGCGCTGCTTGAAATTGTCAGCAAGGCGCGCCGTTACGCACTGCGACTTGCCCGCCCGGTAGTAACCAATGACGGCATGGAGACGATCTCTGCCTGGGTGGAGGTGATCCCCCGGGCGGATGGCGGCGAAGGGTGTGAAATTGTGCTGCGTAATTGGCAATCGATGCCATTGCAGCCGGAGGATGCATCCCTTCAGCAGCAGCGAATATCCCAGATCGATCGCGAATTGTCCGAGTTGACCGCACGGCTTGACGGAAGGCAGCGGATTCTCACCGCGGATGCGGAAGCCAGTGATCTAATCGCCGTGAGCGCCGAAATGCGTGACGGAGCTGGTCGTCCTTGGACCGACTTTGTGACCGTACAGGACTTGGGTGACAGGCAGCCAGTCCATTGGCGGCTTTTGGACGGTGCTTCGATTGTTGTTCTGGGGTCCGATCGTCGCTGGCGCGCGCATCTTTTTCCCCAGGCCTTGCCGGGAGAAGTGCCATCGGGCTTTGAACTGTGCCTGACAAGCGATGAGCCGCCACCCGGTTCCTCTGCGCCGATAGCCACTGAACAAAGCCTGTTTCACGGTAATGCGAGCCTGATAGGGCGCGAGATTGCGCCGGTACTTCGCCAACCCATTGCGCGGATAATCGCCAATGCCGAAACGGTACGCAGCCGCCTCGCGGGACCGCTTGCGGATGAATATGCGAACTATGCTGGCGATATTGCCGGCGCAGGCAAGCACCTGCTGGCCCTGCTGGAAGACCTGGCCGACCTTGAAGTCGTGGAGGCGGACGACTTTAATACCTACCCCGATGAAATTGATCTCGCGGAAGTTGCAAGGCAGGCTGCCGGGATATTTGCGGTCCGTGCACTGGAAAAAGGCATTGACATTCGTGCGCCTGAGCCGTGGAAGAAGCGCCCGGCTGTCGCGGAATTTCGCCGTGTTTTGCAGGTTTTGTTGAACCTGATCGGTAACGCCCTTCGATATTCACCGGATGGCTCGACGATCCGCATACTTCTTTCGGAAAGTGAAGGAAACGCGCGGGTCACCGTTGCCGACGAAGGGCCTGGTCTTGACCCATCACAACAGGAGCGGGTGTTCGAAAAGTTCGAGCGCCTTGGACGAAGCGGAGACGGTGGTTCGGGCCTTGGGCTTTATATTTCCCGGCGGCTCGCGCGCGCAATGGGCGGTGAACTTTCCGTAGAAAGTGTGCCCGGGCAGGGTGCGCGCTTCACGCTGCAGGTCCCCACGCGGGCAACCACTTCAGATTTTTCGGGCGAACCAGATCACGGTTAGTCCGAAGGCGGACAGTATCGCACCGTTCAGAGCCCATTGCCGATCCGCGAGCATGAAGCTCGACGATGGCCACATGATAATCCCAAGGCCTTGGCCCACCCACAACATTCCCATCAGCACGGCGAGACCGCCGATGATGGTCATGAGTAGGCGGGCAAAGGCCATTATGTCCGCCTCTCCGGCAGCTTAGCGCTTGGCCAGCGGAATGTAGTCGCGCTCAGTCGGGCCTGTGTAGAGCTGACGTGGACGGCCGATCTTCTGGCCGGGGTCAGAGATCATTTCATTCCACTGCGCAACCCAGCCCACGGTACGGGCAAGAGCGAACAGCACGGTGAACATGGTAGTCGGGAAACCAATCGCCGAAAGAATGATGCCCGAATAGAAGTCGACGTTCGGGAACAGCTTCTTCTCGACGAAGTAAGGATCACTCAGCGCGATTTCCTCGAGCCGGAGGGCGGTTTCGAACAGCGGATCGTTGACCTTCAGCGCGTCGAACACTTCGCGCACGGTCTTCTGCATCACAGTCGCGCGGGGATCGTAGTTCTTGTAGACACGATGGCCAAAGCCCATCAGGCGGAACGGATCGTTCTTGTCCTTGGCGCGGGCAATGTACTCGGGAATCTTGTCGGGCGTGCCGATTTCCTTGAGCATGTTAAGCGCCGCTTCGTTCGCGCCACCATGTGCCGGACCCCAGAGGCAGGCAATGCCGGCCGCGATGCAGGCGAAGGGGTTGGCACCCGACGAACCGGCAAGACGCACGGTAGAGGTGGAAGCGTTCTGCTCGTGGTCGGCGTGCAGGATGAAGATGCGATCCATAGCCTTCTCGACCGCCGGGATCACTTCGTATTCCTCAGCCGGGACGCCAAAGGTCATCCGCAGGAAGTTGCCCGTGTAGGAGAGCTTGTTGTCGGGATAAAGGAAAGGCTGACCGACCGAATACTTGTAAGCCATTGCGGCGATCGTCGGCATCTTGGCGATCAGGCGGTGGCTGGCGATCTTGCGCTGCACCGGATCGGCAATGTCCGTGGAATCGTGATAGAAAGCCGAAAGGGCACCGACAACGCCGCACATTACGGCCATGGGGTGCGCGTCGCGTCGGAATCCCTGGTAGAAATGGCGCAGCTGCTCATGCACCATGGTGTGGCGGCTGATGGTGTAGCTGAAATCGTCCAACTCTGCCTTGCTGGGAAGCTCGCCATTAAGCAGCAGGTAGCTGACTTCCATGAACGATGAATGCTCTGCCAGCTGGCCGATGGGATAGCCCCGGTGGAGCAGCACCCCTTCGTCGCCATCGATGTAGGTGAGGGCGCTTTCACAGCTTGCCGTGGAGGTGAAGCCCGGGTCAAAGGTGAACATGCCCGTCTGGCCATAGAGCTTTCGGATGTCCACGACGTCCGGACCAACGCTTCCTTTGATCACGGGGTATTCGAAGTCCTTACCGCCAGCGTTCAGTTTTGCCTGATCACCCAACTGTCTTACTCCTCATTCATGCGACCCGGCGGTGGCTTTGGCCTGTGCGGCAATGCGCGCAAGGCTTTCCTCCCGTCCGAGCAGAGCTAATACATCGAAAATTCCGGGCGAGGTTGTTTGCCCTGTGAGCGCGGCCCGCAGAGGCTGCGCAAGCTTGCCGAGTCCCAACCCCAGCCCCTCTGCCATTGATTTCAGACTGGCTTCAAGGGATTCCAATGTCCAGTCCGATTCACCTGACAGGCGGTCATGGATCTGCGCCAGAAGCGCGCGAGCATCGTCGTGCAGCAATGCCTCGGCCTTGGGGTCGATGGCAAGTGGACGCACGGCAAACAGGAACGCAGCGCCTGATGCCAGTTCGTCCACCTGCTTTGCCCGCACCTTCAGGACAGGCATGGCCTTTTCGAGCAGCGCCAGATCGGGATTACCGTCCATGAGGGCGCCGACCAGTGCAGCGAGCCGCTTGTCGTCGGCTTCGCGCAGATAATGCCCGTTCAAGTTTTGCAGCTTGGCAAGATCAAAGCGTGACGGACTGCGGCCAACGTCCGCGATGTCAAACCATTCAACGGCTTGTTCGCGGCTGATGATCTCATCATCACCGTGTCCCCAGCCGAGACGCAGCAGGTAGTTGAAGAGGGCCTCGGGCAGTATGCCCAGCTCGTCGCGATAGGAATCGACGCCCAAGGCGCCATGCCGCTTGGACAGCTTGGCGCCATCCGCACCATGAATCAGCGGAACGTGTGCGTAGATCGGATCAGGCCAGCCGCCATCAACCTCGTGCATCGCGCGAATAATTACCAATTGCCGGAACGCGTTGTTGAGATGATCATCGCCGCGGATCACGTGCGTCACGCCCATGTCGTGGTCATCCACCACTACCGCGAGCATGTAGGTTGGCGTACCGTCGGAGCGGAGCACGACAAAGTCGTCGAGTTCGGCATTGTTGACGGTGACGCGGCCCTGCACGAGATCGTCGATCGCCGTTTCGCCATTGCGCGGCGCCTTCATTCGAACCACATAGGGAGCGCCTTCTGGCCACGTGGCCGCATCGGCATCGCGCCATTCGCTTTCGATGCGGAAGGGGCGGCGATCTGCCTGGGCCTTTTCGCGGCGGGCGGCCAGTTCTTCCGGAGTGAGATAGCAGCGATAAGCATGACCAGCCTGAAGCAGCTTGTTGGCCACTTCTGCATGCCGGTCTGAGCGGGCGAACTGGAATACAGCGGGTTCGTCGCCTCCAAGGCCCAGCCATTCAAGCCCGTCGAAAATGGCGTCAATGGCGGGTTCGGTTGAGCGGGCCCGGTCGGTGTCCTCGATGCGGAGCAGGTACTTACCGCCGTGGTGCCGGGCGAACAGCCAGTTGAACAAAGCTGTCCGGGCGCCGCCAATGTGCAGATAGCCGGTCGGCGAGGGGGCGAAGCGCGTGACGACCTTGCGGCCGTCTGCCGCCATGTCGCTTGTCACGCCAGCGCTTGCCATCGTCGTTCCCTTCCTCTTCAATGCGGTCATGGCATTCGAGGCAGCGTTAACTCCCCGATCCGCCGGTGAGGGGGGTGATTCCGCTGCAATGCACCATCGCCCTTGGCGCAGCCGAGCGGGCTTGTCCAGCGTGCTGGACGCGGCAGAGCGATTTCTGGCCAGCGCCGGTTTCGACAGGGCGCCGTGGCTTGCTGTCGCCTTCGCTGCAGGAATTGCAACTTGGTTTGCCTTGCCGAATCGCTGGAGCTGGCTCGCGCTGCTAGCTGGTTGCATGTCCGTTGTTTTGGGCACTTTGGCGGCCTTGCGGGTTGATGGCCGCTTTCCCTATCTGCGCCAGGCTACAATGGCAGTCGCGCTGACTCTTGCTGCCGGGTGCGCGGTAGTCTGGTTGAAGTCCGCGCTCGTAGGTGAGCGGGCAATCTCGCGGCCAATGGTTGAGACATTGGCGGCAACGGTGATCGGACGCGAAGATCAACCAGCGGAACGCCGCGTGCGGCTTATGCTGGAAACCCGCGAGCCGGGGACAGGGCGAGCCATCAAGGTCCGGTTAAACCTGCCGATCGAAATGGATCGCAATGAATTGCGAGAGGGCGCTCAGGTTCAATTACGCGCAAGGTTGATGCCGCCGGCCGCGCCGATGCTTCCGGGCGGACATGACTTTGCTCGTTCGGCCAGGTTTGCGGGGCTTGCCGCGACCGGAAGCGTTTTGGGCGAGGTTGAAATTTTCAGGCCTGGTAACGAACGAGGCTGGTTCGAAGGGCTGCAGTCAAACCTGTCGCAGCATGTTTGTTCACGTCTGGATGGCTCGGCGGGCACCATTGCGGCAGCTTTTGCCAGTGGCGACCGTGGTGCAATTGCCGAGCGGGATGACGAGGCGATGCGTGACGCAGGCTTGACGCACCTGCTTTCGATCAGCGGCTTGCACGTTAGTGCAGTGGTCGCCGCCACCTGGTTCATCGCCATCAAGCTTCTTGCGTTGTGGCCGTGGCTGGCATTGCGAGTACGCCTGCCAATCCTGGCGGCAGGCCTCGCAGCACTGTCAGGTATTTTGTACACGCTGGTCACGGGTGCCGAAGTGCCTACTGTTCGTTCATGCATTGGTGCGGTGCTTGTGCTGGCGGCCCTTACTTTGGGTCGAGAACCGCTGTCGCTGCGCATGCTGGCTGTGGCGGCCTTCCTGGTAATGTTGCTGTGGCCCGAAGCAGTAGTGGGCCCCAGCTTTCAGATGAGTTTTGCCTCGGTCATTGCAATCGTGTCGTTGCATGGCTCTGCGCCGGTAAAGACATTCCTGGCCGCCCGAGAGGAGCCTTGGTGGGCGCGAACTGGACGCCGATTGCTGATGTTGCTGTTGACTGGGGTCGCTATCGAGCTTGCGCTGATGCCCATCGGCCTTTTTCATTTCCACAGGGCGGGCGTCTACGGCGCTTTCGCGAATGTCATCGCCATTCCGCTGACGACGTTCATCACTATGCCGCTCATCGCAATTTCACTGGTTCTGGACCTGGCTGGTATGGGTGGACCTTTGTGGTGGCTGACAGGCCAGTCGATCGACCTCATGCTCGAAATGGCGCACTGGATTGCCGCTCAGCCTGGTGCGGTCACGCTGCTGCCAGCCATGGGCAAGGGCAGCATCGTTCTATTCACGGTTGGCGCGCTCTGGTTGGCACTTTGGCGTGGAAAGGTCCGATTGGCCGGTTTGCTGCCCATCGTGGCGGGAGTGCTCCCGCTCGCATTGCTCAAGCCTCCTGATATTTTGGTTTCCGGCGATGGCCGCCACATTGGGATCACCGGCGAGGCGGATGGGGGGCTGCTGGTCTTAAGAGAAGCGCGCAGCGATTTTGCTCGCGATAATCTGACGGAATTGGCTGGAATGAACGGTGCCATGCTGCCGATGGCGAAATGGCCCGATGCGCGATGCAGCCGGGATTTCTGTGCAATCACACTCCATCGTGCCGGGCGCGAGTGGCATCTCCTCCTGTCCAGGACCCGTGAACTGACAGGCGAGCGCGCGCTTGCAGCAGCATGCGACAGGGCCGACATTGTTATCTCGGACAGGTGGCTCCCCAGATCCTGCAAGCCCGCGATGCTCAAGATTGATCGCCGAATGCTTTCGAGCACTGGAGGGCTGTCGATAGATCTTGGAACGGGTAGTGTGCGCACCGTTGCCCATGATCAGGGCGAACATGGTTGGTGGCAGAGCGTCGGCGGCATGACTGCGCGGCGCTCACTTCCGCAGCAACCGGGCACAGAAAAGCCGCCCATCACAAAGGTGGGCGGCAGTCCGGTAAGCTGAACAATCGGTCTAGTGGTAGCGTCGCAATAGGCCCGCGAGCTTGCCCTGAACCTGCACCTCGGCGGGATTGTAGTACTGCGGATCATAAGCCGAATTCGCCGGATCCAGTCTGATCTTGCCACCCTCGTGCCGGAGGTACTTAAGAGTTGCTTCCTCACCACGAACCAGCGCGACAACAATCTCGCCGTCCCGGGCAGTCTCGGTTCGGCGGATCAGGGCAAAATCGCCATCGAGGATACCAGCCTCAATCATCGAGTCTCCCGAGACCTCAAGCGCATAGTGCTCGCCTGCACCCAGAAGCGCGGCAGGAACAGGCAGTGTCGATTGTCCTTCAAGCGCCTCAATGGGGACACCAGCGGCAATCCGGCCATGCAGCGGAAGCTCGATGACGTCATTGGCGGCGGTCGGGGCTTCCCTGGGTGCTGAAGTACGCACCGGCGCGGATGCAGTGTTGCTGTTGGCTGCAGTGGTCAAGACGGGCGCAGCGGGGCTTGTGCGTGTGACGTCTTCCGGTTGACGTAGCACTTCCAACGCACGAGCGCGATTGGGCAGGCGACGGATAAACCCACGTTCCTCAAGCGCAGAGATCAAGCGATGGACACCGGACTTGGACTTGAGGTCCAGCGCCTCTTTCATCTCTTCAAATGAGGGTGAGACTCCGGTCTCTTCCAGTCGACTTTGAATGAAGCAGATCAATTCGTGCTGCTTGCGAGTCAGCATGGCCGTCGCACCTCCCTATTCACGTATCGTTCCGTGAACGAATAAGGAACAATTAAGCAACGATTCGGTTTGCGTCAAGCAATTCCGCCATTTTGGATCAGATAGGCATACACCTCTGATCCCGCCGCCAATGCTTCTGCGCCGGCCGAATGGTCGATGAGAACATTGGCGGCGGCGAGGGCGGACAGAGCGCCGCTATCCTGCAGTACCAACGGGATTATTCTTGAACCGTCCCACTGTCCGCGAAGGAATTCCCGCCGCAATCCGCCGGCCGGCAGAGGCACGGCCATGGTGGCGCGGATAGCACGGGGAAGTGGGTCGGCGGCACCCAGCATGGACCGAAGAAGGGGCAGCAAGAACAAATAGGCGGTAACGTGACTGGATACGGGGTTTCCGGGCAGTCCGAGTACCAGTTGCCGACCTCGCCGGGCCACCAGCAGCGGCTTGCCTGGCTTGATGGCCACCCGCCAGAAGTCGATCTCGGCGCCCCATTCCTGAAGCGCGGGACGGATCAGGTCATGATCTCCTACCGAGGCGCCGCCACTGGTCACGATGACGTCCGCATCGTGGGCCTGATCGAACATCTCGATCAGCGCTTCGAGATGATCTCTGACCGGGCCAGGGCGTGAAACCTCGCAGGGCACCGATCTGGCAAGCGCGGCAAGCATATGGCCGTTGCTGGCGGGAATCTGGTGCGGCGGGCAATCCTCGCAATCATCCGCAAGTTCATCACCGCTGTCGATGACGACCACGCGTGGCTTGCGGCGTACAGGCAGGTGCTTATGTCCACCCGCGACTGCAAGTGCGAGTTGTGCGGGACCAAGCTGGGCGCCAGCTCGCAACAACGCCTCTGTCGCATTGAAATCCATTCCGGCGGTGCGGATATGCTTTGATGGAGGGAAGGGGGGCTCGCCACTCAGGGTCAGGGTGTCACCGTCCCTGTTCAGATCTTCCTGCAGAATTACGGCCTCTGCGCCAGCAGGGATGACGGCTCCGGTCGATATCCTGACTGCTTCACCAGGTTGCACCGTTCCATCGTGCGGATGGCCGGCTGCACTTTCACCGGTCACTTTCCAGGGACCTGTGAGGTCGTGGGCCGCTACTGCGTAACCGTCCATCGCGGAAAGATCGCGCGCGGGCTGGGTTCGGCGCGCGTGGAGCGGTTGCGCAAGATAGCGCCCAAGTGCGCTGTCGACATCGACCCTTTCGATCGGCATCACTTCGGCAAGCGCCAGCAGGCGTGCTTGGGCTTCCTCCAGCGAAAGCAGGGGTTTGGTCATGCAGTTGCCCGCCAAATACCCGACTTGCCTCCGCGCTTTTCGACAAGGCGGACCTCCTCGATCACCATACCCTTATCGATTGCTTTCGCCATGTCGTAAATTGTAAGAAGTGCTACGCAAGTGGCTGTCATAGCTTCCATTTCTACGCCAGTCTTCCCGGAGAGCGAGGCGCTGGCAGTGGCTCGAACCGCGTTCTGTTCGACGATGAATTCCAGCGTCACGGCGTCAAGCGCCAGCGGGTGGCAAAGGGGGATCAGCTCGGCCGTCTTTTTGGCTGCCATGATGCCGGCAATCCGGGCGGCGGACAGGACGTCCCCCTTCGGAACATCGCCGCTCCGGATTGCGGCGAGAGCTTCATCGGACATACGAATTCGGCCCGAGGCAATGGCCACTCGCTGCGTTTCAGCTTTGCCGCCAATATCGACCATGCGCGCGTTGCCGGCCGGATCAAGGTGTGTGAGTTTGTTCATCTGACGTGCCTCATTTGCCTTTTCATGCCAGACCTGAAGCCGATAGGACAGCATCGGATTACAGACGCTCCTGCCAGATTTTCAAAGGATTTTGAGGCAAGGGGTGGCGTCAGCTACCCAACAGGGCGCGCGTGGCTTCTTCGACCTCGGCCTGACGCATGAGGCTCTCCCCGACGAGGAAGGCACGCGCGCCACAGGCGGACAGGCGGACGAGGTTGGCGTGACTGTTGATACCGCTTTCACTAACCAGCAGCGTGCCTTCGGGCGCCAAAGGTGCAAGCCGTTCGGTGACGCCAATGTCGGTAACGAAGCGTTTCAGATCGCGATTGTTGACGCCGATCAGCCGTGACTTCAACCGGGCTGCCCGCTCCATCTCACTCTCATCATGCACTTCGACCAGAACATCCATGCCGCGTTCAAGCGCTGCGGCTTCGATTTCGGCCATCTGCGTGCCGTCGAGGGCGGCAACGATGATGAGGATGGCGTCCGCACCGATGGAGCGGGATTCTGCGACTTGCCAAGGATCAACCATGAAGTCCTTGCGCAGGACAGGCAGACCACAGGCAGCCCGGGCGGCAATAAGATAGTCTTCATGCCCATGGAAATAAGGGGCATCGGTCAGGATCGATAGGCAGGCGGCCCCGCCAGATTCGTAAGCGCGGGCATGCGCTTCAGGATTAAAGTCTGCTCTTATCAATCCCTTGGAGGGCGATGCTTTCTTGATTTCCGCGATCAAGGCAAACCCATTTCCAGCCTTGACTTCAAGCGCTGCGCGAAAGCCGCGCGGAGCCGTTTGGCTGGCTGCGCGAGCGTCCAGTTCGCCTAGGCTCGCTATCGCCTTGCGGACTGCAACTTCCTTGCGCTTGTTGTCGCAGATTTCCTGAAGCTTGTCGGTCATGCTTGGGCTCTAGACACGGGGATTGGCGAAAGTCGAGGGTGTTCGGGTTATTTCAGCGCGCTGATCCAGCAATCAAGCAGCGCTTTCGCGAGCCCTTTGTCGATTGCTTCGGCGGCTTCCTCGACGCCAGAACGCCAATCTGTCACTTCGCCCGCAACCATAAGGGCGCCCGCGGCATTCAGCAGAACGGCGTCACGATATGGCCCCTCTTCGCCCAGTAGCAGACGGCGCAGCGCTTCTGCGTTGTGAGCAGGATCCCCACCGCGAATGGCCTCGACTGGTGCAGCTTTCAGCCCGGCCTCGGCGGCAGATACACGCTGCATGATGTAGCCCTCCGGCGTTACGACTGCGATCTCGTTGCCACCTGCGAGGCTCAATTCGTCCAGGCCTTCGTCACCCGAGATGATCAGCGAATAGTCGCTGCCGAGGCGTGCGAGTGCATCGGCGTAAATCGGGACGTAGGCGGGGCGTGCTATGCCGATCAACTGACGTCGCACTCCGGCAGGATTAGCCAGCGGCCCCATCAGGTTGAAAATTGTGCGACGCCCTATGCTGCGACGGATCGGCATAATCCGGCCCATCGAAGGATGATGGCGAGCGGCAAAAAGGAAACAGATGCCGATGTCGGACAAGGTGGCTTCGGCCGTCTCGGCGGCACGATCCAGATTCAGGCCGAGCGCTTCCAGCGTATCGGCAGCGCCTGCCTTTGATGAGGCCGCGCGATTGCCATGCTTCGCGACCGGAACGCCGCAGGCAGCTACGACCAATGACACTGCAGTCGAGACATTGAGCGTGTGATGGCCGTCGCCGCCTGTTCCGCAAACATCGATGGCATTCGCGGGTGCGTTCACAGGTATAAGACGAGCCCGCATGGCTCGCGCCGCGCCGGCGATTTCCGAAGCGGTCTCTCCACGATCCGAAAGCTCGATGAGGAAACGGGCGATTTCCTCATCCGCAATATGGCCGTCGAGCATGGCGCCAAAGGCGGCTTCTGCTTCATCCTCGGCAAGTGGCGCCGCAACCGGCGGCAGGGCGCTCACGCCAGGGAGCGGGCTTCGATCCCGCAGATCTCGAGGAAATTGGCGAGCATGGCATGGCCGTGTTCGGTCGCGATGCTTTCCGGATGGAACTGCACGCCATGAATCGGGAGGCTGGCATGGCGAAAGCCCATGACGTGGGAATCGTTGGACGTGGCGTTGACGACGAGGCACTCCGGCGCATCCTCAACCACGAGGCTGTGATAGCGGGTTGCGATGAACGGTGAGGGCAGGCCTTTGAACAACCCCGTACTGTCATGAGTTACCGGGGAAACCTTGCCGTGCATCAAGCCGCCGCGCACGACTTTCCCGCCGAAATGCTGACCGATCGACTGGTGGCCAAGGCACACGCCAAGAAGTGGCTTTCCGGCGTCGGCACATGCCGCGACGAGATCGAGGCTGATACCGGCTTCGTTTGGCGTGCAGGGGCCCGGCGAAATGAGGAAACCCTTCGCACCGGTCGAGATGGCCTGGCCGGCCGAAAGTGCGTCATTGCGCACTACGTCCACCTCTGCGCCCAGTTCCATCAGGTAATGGACAAGGTTCCAGGTAAAGCTGTCGTAGTTGTCTAGTACGAGGATCATGCGGCGCCTATTGCCCGAAACCGGGCTCGCCCGCCACCCTTACGGCTTCCCGTGCGGCAGCGAACAATGCTCCGGCCTTGGCCTCACATTCACGCTGTTCATATGTGGGGTCGGAATCGGCGACGATGCCGGCGCCTGCCTGTACGTGCATTACGCCGTCCTTCACCACAGCCGTGCGTAGAACTATGCAACTATCGACTGAACCGTCCGGCGCAAAATAGCCGACGCCGCCTGCATAGGCACCGCGCGTTTCGGGTTCCAGTTCGGCGATGATCTCACAGGCGTGGACCTTTGGTGCTCCGCTGACGGTGCCCGCCGGGAAGCCGGCAAACAACGCGTCGATGGCGTCATGTTTCGCCGTGTCGAGTTTGCCTTCGACATTGGAGACGATGTGCATGACGTGGCTGTAGCGCTCGACCGTGTAGCTTTCAGTCACTTCAACCGTACCCGCCTTCGCGACCCGGCCAACATCGTTGCGACCGAGATCGAGGAGCATCAGGTGCTCGGCTCGCTCCTTGGGATCGGCAAGGAGGGTGATCTCGTTGGCCCTGTCTTCTTCAGGTGTCTTGCCGCGAGGGCGAGTGCCGGCGATGGGCCGTATGGTGACGTCGCCATTGCGGACCCGCACAAGAATTTCCGGGCTTGAACCGATCAGTGCGAAGCCCGGAAGGTCGAGGAAATAAAGGAACGGTGAGGGGTTTACACGGCGCAGGGCGCGATAGAGCGAAAGCGGCGGCAGGGTGAAGGGGCAGGTAAAGCGCTGGGCAAGCACCACCTGGAAGATGTCCCCAGCCTCAATGTAGTCCTTTGCGCGCCGAACCATCGACGCGT
Source organism: Novosphingobium sp. (assembly GCA_040509895.1). Classification (GTDB taxonomy): domain Bacteria; phylum Pseudomonadota; class Alphaproteobacteria; order Sphingomonadales; family Sphingomonadaceae; genus Novosphingobium. The sequence goes on from JBEVKC010000145.1 coordinate 14,609, forward strand.
AGTCTTTAGCCGGCATTGTCGGGGTTAGCGCGGGTTCGGGAAGGTTGACGTCATGGACCGCAGGGGGAGTCGGCAGCGACAAGCGTCGCAGCGCCTCGTCAATGCGTTCCGCCGCCACTTCGATCGTTGCTTGTGGACTGACGTCGGAGGGCCAGACTGGTGCAACGAGAAACAGTTCGTCACCGAGCCTGTCAAACACGAGGATCAGCGCCGGGCGCACGAAGAGCATGTCCGGCAATTCAACCGAGCTTTGCGGAGCGCGGGGGAGCTTTTCGACCAGGCCGATCGTTTCGTAGCCGAAATAGCCGACCAGGCAGGCGAGGGCGCTCGGCAGGGCCTTGGGGACGTCGATGTGACATGACGTCACCAGCGCGCGCAGTTCGGACAGGCTGTCACCCGCCAGAGAGGTGAAGGCATCCGGATCGTTGCGCCATTTGCGATTGATCTCGCACGTAGCGCCGGTCGCGCGGAAGACTAGGTCGGGGTCAAGGCCTAGCAAGCTGTAACGCCCGCGAACTTCTCCGCCCTGAACTGATTCCAGCAGGAAATCGCCGCGACCTGGCTCCATCAGCTTCAGGGCCGCACCGACAGGCGTTTCCGTATCCGCGATCAGCCGCTTCCAGACCAGCGCGGGCTGGCCATTTGCTAGTGCTGCCTTTGCGGCTTGCGAGTTTTCAGGTCCGGCGAATGTCATGGTTGTGCAGGTCAGTTGCCGCCAGCGAGCTGCTTGCTCACAGCCTTGATCGCGGTGTCGTTCTTTTTCACCCCGACCTCGGTACGGATGGCCCGGCGCAGGGCTTCTGCATATTCGCGTCCCGCTGTTGATCCAAGTTCACGCTGTGCGGCCGGGATAATCGTATCAGCCGGGTCGACCTTGCCTGGTTCGATATCCTTCAGAGCGACGACGTACCAACCGCGATCGTTCGGTGCGGACAGCAGCTTCACCGTTCCCTCAGCCATGCTGAACATCAGGGCCAATGGCGGGGGGACGGCCTGTCCTGCCCGGGCCAAGTCTTCACGCCCCATGGTCAGCCGGTCAACCGGAGGGAGCGAAACTCCCAGGCCGGACATCGCCGCTCCAAGGTCTATTCCCTTGCGTGTCTGGGCTAGCACTTTCTCTGCAGCCGCCTTGGCTGCGGTCGCTCCCTTTTCGAGCATCACGGCAGTCTTCACGTCCTCTTGGATATCCGCGAGCGGAGCCGGGGCAGAAGGTTCGATCTGCGTCACGTCGAAGATCATGAAGGTCTTGCCCGCTTCGATCTCGGCAAGCTGGGCTTCGTTCTCCTGCTCCATGGAGAATGCGGTTTGCAGTACGCGAGCGAGTACTACGGGCGCCTGCTGGCCTGGCTTGCCGTAAACTGCGCCGTCCGCCGTGAGGGGCTCGGTGGATTGAGGCGTGACGCCCAATTCCTTGGCAATATCAGACAGAGTGGCACCGTTGCCCAGCTCTTCCTCGATCCGGGCCGACAGGTCATTGATCGCCTTGCGACGATTCTCCACGGTCAGCTGCTCAACGATTTCGCCACGGACCTGCGCAAGCGGGCGTTCGGCGCGCTTTTCGATGCCGTCAACACGCATCACATGCCAGCCAAGACCGCTGCGCGCCGGTGGGGCGATGGAACCCTGCGATGCCGCGAAAACTGCATCCGCGACCGCCTTGGATGCCTGTGCGGCAAGGGCGTCACGGCTCACCTGATCCAGCCGTGATGCGGACAGACCCTTCGCGGCAGCAGCTGCTTCCAGCGACTTCCCGGCCGCCACTTCGGCAGCAATCGCCTTTGCGGCAGCCTCTGTCGGCACGATCAACTGGGTGACGCGGCGAGTTTCCTGCGCTCCGTAAACTGCCTTGTTGGCATTGTAGCGGGCGGAAATTTCCGCTTCAGTCGGAGCGGGAACGCTTTTCAACGCAGCTTCGTCGAAGGTGGCAAATCGCACCACCCGGCGCTCGGGGCGGATATAGCGGCTGCTGTTATTCTTGTAGAATTCCTTGATCTCTGCGTCGGTCGGCGGAGTAGCCGGTGCGAATGCGGCTGACGGCAGCAACGCGATGGCTCCCGTCCTGCGTTCCCGAAGAAGGGCAGCATATCGCAATACCTGCTCCTGCGGGGCAACGGCACCGAAGGCTGCGGGCACCAGAATCTGGCGGGCAACGAGGCCTTGCGCCAGATCCTGTCGCACGAGCGCTTCGCTGACGCCCTGTTGCCGAAGTGCCTGGCGGAAGACTTCCTGGCTGAAGTTGCCATCGGGGCCACGGAAGGCTGGTATCTTGGTGATCTCGCTGTCCACAAGCCGGTCGCTGGCAACGATGCCGTGCATTCGCCCGAACTCGCTGACCGCAGTACGATCGATCAGTTGCGTCAGCACCTTGTCCAGCCCGCCTTGGGCGATGAATGCCTGCATCGAGATGCGCGGGTTCTCCTGCTTGACGGTTTCAAGCGCTGAAGTTGCCGCCTGGCTAAGTGCGCTGGAATCGATGCGGGCCTTGCCGACAACGGCGACGCGGTCACCTCCGGCCACACCGCCAAAGCCGCCGCTGTTCGAAACGTCTGCGCTGGCGAACGCCAAGGCGATCAAGGCGAGGAACGTCATGGTCAGGATCACGCCGAGGCGCGAATTGAAAATCTTGCGAATTAACTGAAGCATCGACCGTTCGTCCGCATCCTCTCATCCGGCGGACACCGCCGAAGGCATGGGGCGCGGCTTTAAGAGCCTAAGCGGATTCTCGCAATGGCCCGGATGCAACAATCCCGAGCGAAGTTCGCTCGCGGCGCCAAGTCCTTTTGACAGCCAGCCCCTGCTGGCATAGTCGCCCGGGCAAGTTGGACGTTCCCGAAACGGGATTCGATCCAGAACAGAGGTAATATAGTGAAAGCTCTTCCTTACATAGTCGGCAACTGGAAAATGAACGGCACCCGCGCGATGCTGTCTGAGGCGAGGGCAATCGATCGTGCCGCAGCGCGCTTCCCCGGCGTGCAGGTAGCGCTGGCTCCGCCGTTTACCCTCGTCCATGCGATGCGGGAGGCCGTGCAGGATATCGGAGTCGGCGGTCAGGATTGCCACGCTACCGGGAGCGGCGCCTTCACTGGTGACATTTCCGCGCCGATGTTGCTCGACGCTGGTGCCGACTTCACCATCGTCGGCCACAGCGAGCGCCGGGCGATGCACGGTGAGAGCGACGAGGTTGTACGTGCCAAGGCAGAGGCGGCGCAGGAAGCGGGCCTCGGCGTCATCGTGTGTGTCGGTGAAACCGAAACTGAACGGGATGCAGGGTCTGCGGTGGCGGTTGTCACTGGCCAACTGGATGGGTCCCTGCCTCGCGGCGAGAATGCCGCTGCAAAACTGTCAGTAGCCTACGAGCCGGTATGGGCCATTGGAACTGGCCGGGTGCCTTCGGTTGCTGACGTGGAGGCCATGCACGCGGCAATCCGAGTCCGTTTGGGCGAGATTTATGGCGAGGCCGGCGCGGAAGTGCGTATCCTTTACGGCGGCTCAGTAAATGCCAAGAACGCTGCGGAACTGCTTGCCGTTGCCGAAGTAGGTGGTGCGCTTGTAGGCGGCGCAAGCCTTACTGCAGATGGCTTCACCGCAATCATCGGTGCGGCCGCAACACCCACCAACGAATAGGCCAAAGCTTGCGCCAAGGCACTTCAACGCCTAGATGCGCCGCTTCGAACGATTGACGCCAGAAAGAAACCTATTCCATGTCGCTCTTCATCTTCCTCACCGTAGTGCAGGCAATTGTCGCGGCGGCTCTGGTCGGCGTGATCCTGATGCAGCGGTCGGAAGGTGGCGGACTTGGCGTGGGCGGCAATCCTTCGGGGCTGATGTCGGCGCGCGGTGCAGCGGATTTCCTGACCCGCACTACTGCCGTTCTGGCCACGCTCTTCGTCGTTCTCAGCATTGTTCTCGCGACACTGGCGGTAGGCACTACTTCCGGTCGCGACATTGATACTTCGCTTAACCGGTCGGCACCTGCCGCGCCGACAGCCCCTGCTGACCCGCTTGCTGGCGCTGCCCAGCCTGCAGCTCCCGCAAATGGCGCACCGGCACCGGCAGGCAACGCGGCTCCGGCCGATCCGCTCGCTGGCGCAGCCGGCAAGTAACAAGAACCCAACGCTGGCACCCGCAACCTCCCCGTGAGGGGAGGCCGGATGCTTTTGTGCAACTCTGTGGATTGCGGCAGGCTTTGCTTGCCCTGCACCCCTATACCGGATTAAGGCGTAACTCCCATGGCGCGGTACATTTTCATCACCGGCGGCGTGGTGTCATCGCTCGGCAAGGGGCTGATGGCTGCAAGCCTCGCGGCGCTGCTTCAGGCGCGCGGTTTCAAGGTCCGCATCCGCAAATTCGATCCCTACCTGAACGTCGATCCGGGGACGATGAGTCCGTACCAGCACGGCGAAGTCTACGTAACGGACGACGGCGCCGAGACTGACCTCGACCTGGGCCACTACGAGCGGTTCACCGGCGTTTCTGCGCGCCAGTCTGACAACATCACCTCTGGACGCATCTACCGCGACATCATCGCCAAGGAGCGCCGGGGCGACTATCTGGGCGCGACCGTGCAGGTGATTCCGCACGTAACCGACGCGATCAAGGAATTTGCCGAGGGCGATACAGAAGACCTCGATTTCGTGCTTTGCGAAATTGGCGGCACTGTCGGCGACATAGAAGGCCTGCCTTTCATCGAAGCCCTGCGCCAACTGCGCAATGAACTTGGCCGCGAACAGACCTGCTCGGTTCATGTGACGCTGGTGCCCTATATCGCCGCGGCGGGTGAACTGAAGACCAAGCCGACACAGCACTCCGTGCGTGAATTGACCTCGCTGGGCGTGCAACCGGACATTCTCCTATGCCGCTGCGAAAAGCCGCTTCCCGAGGGTGAGCGCGCCAAGATTGCCCAATTCTGCAATGTGCGGAAGGAAGCGGTGATCCCCGCTCTGGACGCGCCGAGCATCTATGCGGTCCCGCTCCAATATCACGCTGAAGGACTTGATGCCGAAGTGCTGCGTCATTTCGGTCTGTCATCCCCTGCACCTGAGCTTTCGCGCTGGGTCGATATCATCGACCGATACCAGAACCCCGAAGGCGAGGTCACGATCGGCGTGGTCGGGAAATATGTCGGCCTGCAGGACGCCTACAAGTCGCTGAACGAGGCGCTGACGCACGGCGGTATGGCCAACCGGGTAAAGGTCAACATCCGGTGGATCGATGCCGAAATCTTCGAATCGGACGATTCCGAGATCGCGTCAAAGCTCGAGCCTATGCATGGAATTCTCGTTCCAGGCGGCTTTGGTGAGCGTGGTACGGAAGGCAAGATCGCTTCTGTCCGGTTCGCCCGCGAACGCAAGGTGCCGTTTTTTGGCATCTGTCTCGGCATGCAGATGGCGTGCATTGAAGCTGCACGAAATACTGCCGGTATTGAGGGCGCTTCCTCGACCGAGTTCGGCCCCACTGATGAGCCAGTTGTCGGTATTATCACTGAGTGGATGAGCCCCGAGGGACTTCAAACGCGCGCCACGGGCGGTGATCTTGGCGGGACGATGCGGCTTGGCGCCTATGAAGCCGTGTTGGCGGGCAACAGCCACGCAGCTGCGCTCTACGGCAGCACGGACATTTCCGAGCGCCACCGCCATCGCTACGAAGTCAACGTCGGCTATCGCGATGCGCTAGAAAAGGGCGGACTGTCATTCTCAGGCATGTCGCCTGACGGACTGCTGCCCGAAATTGTCGAGCGTCCGGACCATCCATGGTTCGTTGGTGTGCAGTTCCATCCCGAACTGAAGAGCCGGCCGTTCGACCCGCATCCGCTCTTTGCAGGCTTCATTGCAGCCGCAGTCCAGCAATCCCGACTGGTCTGATCCAAGTCTATCAAATCCCGGAAAAATCATAGTTAAATCCGGGTTTACGGCACTTGCCAACATTTCATACTGAAACCGCGTGCACAGGTTTCGAGGCGCACACTGATGTGCGAATCGAACACAGTGCTTGTCCACGAGCGATTGTCCAGCGACCCGGAGAGTCGCGTGTGGTCAGGGCGGCGTGCGAACGTCGTGGGGGTGGGCCATCCCGGGCTCACCCCCATACAAATTGATCACAAAGGTTGATCAGGCGGCTTTGCCGGCCTCGTCACCATTGATGATCGAAAGCGGCGTTTGATTGCCGGATATCTCGATCTTCTTGGGCTTCATCGCCTCGGGCACTTCGCGCAGCAGGTCGATGATGAGGAGGCCATTCTCAAGCTGTGCCCCTTCGACGCGAACATAGTCCGCCAGTTCGAAGCGGCGTTCAAATCCGCGCTGGGCAATGCCAAGATGCAGCATGCGACCATCGGTTGCTTCCTCGCCCTTGCGGCCCTGGATCACAAGCAGGTTCTGCTGTGCCGTGATGTCCAGGTCGGCCGGTTTGAATCCGGCTACGGCGAGGGTGATGCGATAGGCGTCGTCACCGAGTTTTTCGATATTGAAAGGCGGGTAATTGTCCCCGCTGTTGCCCCGCGTCTGGCTTTCGAGAAGATCAAAAAGGCGATCGAAGCCGACCATCGAACGGCGATAAGGTGTTGAATCAAAACGGTTCACGCCAATCCTCCATTGAGCAATTTTCATGAATGTCGGGAGCCCGAAGATGGCACTCCCGCCATTGTGCCATGCCCTTTGTGGCGCATGACACGAGGGATGAGATATGATAGCCGGAGCCGGTTTCAAGACCCCTAAAAAGGATCAGCATGTCCGCGCCGAAGGTTGAAATTTACACGAAATGGGGTTGCCCCTACTGCGTTTCCGCCAAGGCACTGCTCGACAGGAAGGGCGTTTCCTACGAGGAATACGACATCACCATGGGCGGTCCGAAACGGGCCGAAATGCTTGAGCGTGTGCCCGGCGCGCTAACAGTTCCGCAAGTGCTGATAGAGGGCCGTCCGGTTGGCGGCTCAGACGATATCCATGCCCTCGACCGGCAAGGAAAGCTCGACCCGCTGCTGGGATTGCAATGAGCACTCGCATTGCTCTCCTGCAGATGACGTCGGGTATCGATCCGGATGCCAACGCTGCTGCGATTGTGTCCGCCATCGGTGAAGCGGCGCGTGGCGGGGCGGCAATGTTATTCACGCCGGAGATGTCTGGCCTGCTTGACCGGGAACGCGCTCGGGCGAAGCTCCACATCATGCCTGAGGAAGCGGATCCGGTACTTGCGGCGGTTCGCCAGGCCGCTGCTGCGGAAGGCATCTGGGTAGCGATCGGTTCGCTGGCGATCGCGCGCGAGGACGGACGGTGGGCCAACCGGTCCTTCGTTGTCGACGCGTCGGGCGAGATCGTGGCGCGCTATGACAAGATGCACATGTTCGATGTGGATCTGGCCACAGGCGAAAGCTGGCGCGAATCGAATGCCTACGCCGCTGGAGAACAAGTGGTTACTGTTGAAACGCCAGTCGGGTTGCTTGGACTTGCAATTTGTTACGACGTTCGATTTCCAGCATTATTTGAAGCATTTGGGCAAAAGAAGTGTGACGTCATTGCAATACCGGCGGCATTTACCGTGCCGACCGGCAAAGCGCACTGGCACTTGCTACAACGGGCACGTGCGGTCGAGGCGAGCGCCTATGTCGTAGCTGCTGCACAGGCGGGGAGGCACGAGGACGGCCGCAACACCTATGGTCACAGCCTTGTCGTCGACCCTTGGGGCGAGGTGCTGCTAGACATGGGCGGAGAGGGCGCCGGCCTGGCCTTTGCAGAGATCGATCCTGCTCGGACGACAGAGGTTCGCGAGCAATTGCCAAGCCTTGCCAACCGCAGGGTAATTCCCAGATAGACCTAGGCCATGATTGTTTTTGATCTTGAATGCCGCCTCGCCGGTCACCGGTTTGAAGGGTGGTTTGCATCTTCCGACGATTTCGCGCGTCAGCAAGGGGCGGGCCTGCTCGCCTGTCCGAAGTGCGGCTCATCCGATGTCGCAAAGGCACCTATGGCACCGAATCTTGGACGAAAGGGCAACCAAGCACAAACGGTTACCGCGTCGCCATCGCAGCCGGTGTCCAATGAAAAGCTCCCGCCAGAAGCCGTGAAGATGATGAAGGCATTGGCAAAAATGCAGGCTGAAGCGATCAAGGATTCGCGGTGGGTTGGCGAAAACTTTGCAGAGCAGTCGCGCGCCATGCACTATGGCGAGAAGGAAACTGAAAGCATCCACGGGCAGGCAACCCTGGCTGAGGCCAAGGAATTGCTGGACGAGGGCATAGCCGTCGCGCCCCTGCCATTCCCGTTCACACCGCCTGACAAGGCAAATTGACGACATCAACATTCGGGGAGCGATTGCCTTCCCCATACCGCCCGCTTAAGAGACACCGCGTGCGCCCGTAGCTCAGCAGGATAGAGCACCAGATTCCTAATCTGGGGGCCACAGGTTCGAATCCTGTCGGGCGCACCAAATCTCCAAAACCAAACAGCCATTGAGGGCGCTTTTCAGTCTTTCTGTGATGCGTCGACAGGCCAGCAGGTGGCCTTTTTTTGCCAACATTCTGGCGGATCTTTGGATGGCACGGCCCGTTGCCGCAGGCGAATGGTTGACATGTTTGAAACGTTTTAGGTGCTAAAAATATACGCGCAGTGCAATTGGCATTAGATTTTTGGTACGTATCCGTTGACAATGCTACGATAGCGGTGACAAATGTTGTTCAACAGGCGGTGATTCGACCCGGCACACTACCCCCGGGGTATCGATTGAAACCGCCAAGGATATAAATTTGGAGAGGCTGCAAGTCGCTGGAGAATGTGCTGGAGCATTCCTGCCCAAGGAGTGGCCAATCATACTTCCGGTAATCTCCATCTCAGGAGCCGTGACATGAAAGTAGGCGTACATCTGGGTTACCAAAATCTCCATGGAATCAATGACCAGGAGTTTTTCAGGCGCGAGACGCAGATAGCCATCGAGGCTGAGGCCATGGGCTTTGATTTCGCTGCCATGGTTGAGCACCACTTCACTGACTACGCGGCATGCCCCGATCCATTGCAGGCGCTGAGCTACGTTGCGGCGAAGACCAAGACCATCAAGCTGATGCCCGCTGCCGTCATTTTACCCTGGAATGATCCGCTGCGCGTGGTGGAGAAGTGCTCGATGCTCGACAGTCTGAGTGAAGGACGTCTTGTCCTTGGCATGGGCAGGGGCGCCGCACGGCGTGAGTTCAAGTCGTTCAACCGCGATCTTGCTGACTCTCGCGAGATTTTTGATGAAGCTGCCCTCATCATCATGAACGGCCTGGAAACCGGCGTGGTCGAGGCTGACACCAAATGGTTCCAGATCCCTCATACCGAAATCCGCCCACGTCCCGAAGGTTGGTCGCGTGATCGCTGCGTAATGGTCTCCATGTCGCCGTCGTCGGCAGAGGTCGCGGCTGACTATGGCCTGAAGGCGCTGCGTTTCTCGCAAGGCGACTGGTCGAAAGCGCTGCCAGAGATCGACAACTATCGCGATACCTTCAAGGCAAAGCACGGCAAGACTGCTCCGCCCTTCATCATCAGCGACTTCATGGTCTGCTTTGATAGCCGGGAAAAGGTGACAGAATACACAGACAAGTATTTTGCCGCGCAATTCCAGCAGGTTGCCCAGCATTATGAGTTCATGAGCGATCACTTCAAGTCGCTGCCGTCATATGCAACCTACGCCTATATGGGCGACGCCGCCGCTGCGCGTGGTGGGCCGCAGAACGCGTACAAAGACTATATCGGCGGCAACCTGATCGGCACGCCTGACGAGCTTTATGAAAAGCACCTGATCCGCAAGGCGATGGTCGGCGACTATGAGATTATCGCAAACTTCAGCTTCGGCGGCATGCCCTACGAAGACGTCTATGAGCAAATGAAGGTCTTCGCGGACAAGGTCATGCCAAGGCTGAAAGCTGAAGAACCGGTAACTGCATAACCGGCAAGAACGCGAAAAATAGAAGTTTGAGAGGAATGCCATGCTGCTGAACAACCTTCCCGATCGTTGGGACATGGAAGCCGACGTGGTCGCCATCGGCTCGGGGATCGGGGGGCTCTCGGCAGCCATCACGGCGCATGACAAGGGTGCAAGCGCCATCGTGCTTGAGCGTTCGGGGCAAGTGGGCGGCGTGACTGCGCTTTCACAGGGGCAGGTCTGGATTCCGGGCAACCACCTTGCCCGAGACCTGGGCATTGAGGATTCATCGGACAGCGGCTTCCGTTACCTGCAGCGACTGTCGATGGGCTATGGTGAGGATCAGGCCATCCTGAATTTGACGGTCCATGCCCGTGAAGCGCTCAAGTATTTCGAGGAAAATGCCGGCCTGCGGATGACAGTGATCCGCGGTTGCCCGGACTATTACTACGGCCTTACGAACGATAGCGTATCGGAAGGCCGTTTGCTTGAGGTTGAGCCGTTTTCCGGCGCGTCGCTTGGCGAGGAATGGCAGCCGAAGACACGGCTTTCACCG
>JBEVKC010000146.1:0-24161 GCA_040509895.1 Novosphingobium sp.
ATGCGGCATCCACGTCCCCGGCCAGCCCGACGACGACGGCGAACTGCCTCCTGGCTTCGATCCGGTGTTCTGATAATTCTTCCTTCGCCCCTCTGGGGAGAAGGATAGCGTAGCTTGCCGCGTGAGCGGCTAGCGCAGCTTGGATGAGGGAGCAGGGCAAGGCCCATCCTCCGCTGGCGAATGCGGAGTAACGCCGACATGGAAAAGCAGACGGGACAAGCCGGCGCTTTGTTTGCCTGACACGACAGGCTTGGCTTTGCGTCAATCAGTGCGAACGGCGGATGAGGAAACGCGGAAACTCATCTACTCGGCCCTGGCGTGCGAGGCAGCGGTGGGGCGGGCTCGCTCCCTGTCCACCTGCCCGAACGGAATCCAGATCCTTCGAAAAGGATCAGTCCTCGCTTCGCGGGAGTGCGACGCCTTGTCTAAAAGCGCCGGCCTATGGTGCGGGAGAGAGGCGTTCGCGAAACACTCCTGCACCCGTCTTGCTGCGGTATATAACCAATATGGTTCATTATGTCAAGATCAATTTCCGCGTCATCCCATCCAGCCAGTTGACATTTATGATCCATAATATATCATATCCTCGAGTAAGGCGTGCTACCTCAATGCATCCGGCTGCTGGAGAGGGGATATGAAATGGGCGTCAGCGACATCTACAATTTCATAGAGATTGACCAAACGATCGCGACGTCTGGCCAACCGACCGAGGACCAATTTCGGGATGCGCGCGACCAAGGGTATGAGGTCGTGATCAACCTCGCCCCCGATGGATTGGAAACTTCATTGCCGCAAGAACGTGAATTTCTCGCCGCTCTGGGCATGGAATACCACCACATTCCCGTCGGATGGACCGACCCCCGGCTCGATCAGTACCGGCAATTTCAGGAGGTCATGCAAAGTTCGTCGGGGAGGCGGACGCTGATCCATTGCCAGGCGAACTATCGCGTCACGGCCTTCTTCGCTCCATACGCAAAGGCAAAGCTGGGATGGACCGACGCGCAGGCCGACGCCCTGATCGAACGTATCTGGGCATCCAACCCGGATTACCGGATGGACGAAGTTTGGAAGAGCTTCCTGTCTTCAGCCAAAGAACTGGGCGAACAATCCGAAAACTGACGTCCGCCCGCGCCCTACCCCGTCACCTCAAGCACCATGTTCGTCGGCGTCTCCGAAGACCGCCGCACACTCGTGAACCCTGCCTCGTTCAGCACCTCGGTCAGCCGCTTCTGCCCGGCCTGTGCGCCAAGGCCCTTGCCCACTTCCTGTGCGAAGGATGCTGGCGTGCAGACCGTGGTTGAGAATGCATAGAAGATCTGGCCGATGGGGTGCATGTTCTCCGCCATCGTATCGCCTGCAATCGGCTCGACGAGCATGAAGGTACCGCCGGGCTTCAACGTCTCACGGATGTGGCGGGCGGCGCCGACCGGATCGCCCATATCGTGCAACGCGTCAAATATGCAGGCGAAGTCGTAATCCTTGCCCGGATAGTCCTGAGCCTTTGCCAATTCGAAGCTGGCGTTGGTGACACCCGCCTCCTTCGCGGCGGCCTTGGCGTGGGTAATCGAAGGTTCGTGGAAGTCGATGCCCACGAAGGTCGAATTGGGATAGGCCTGCGCCATCAGCACGGTGGATGAGCCGTGGCCGCAGCCAATATCGGCCACCTTGGCGCCCGCCTTCAGCTTGTCCTCCACGCCGTTCAGCGCCGGGATCCAATCGCTGACAAGGTTCGCGGCATAGCCAGGGCGGAAGAAGCGGTCGACGCCGCAGAAGCAGCAAGGCGTCTGTTCGCTCCATGGCCGTCCCTTGCCGGTGCGGAAAGTGTCCACAGCCGCCTCATGCGCTTCGAACTGCGAGATGATCGACTGGAAGAAGCCCTGCATGCAAGCGGGCTGCCCTTCCCGGCCAAAGACCAGGGCCTGCTCTTCGGTAAGCGAGAACGTGTCGTTGGCTGGATTGAACGTCACATAGCCCGCCGCCGATACCGACCCGAGCCATTCGTGCAGGTACTGGCGGTTGATCCCGGTCTTCGCCGCAAGCTGTTCGACCGTGACTTCGCCTGCACCGTCTAGCGCGGCAAAAACGCCGGTCTGATCGCCAATATAGGCAAGGAACAGGCTCATCGAACCTGCAACATCGCCGATGACCTTGCCGATAAGGTCGTTGAGTTTTGATTCGTCCAATGGTTGCGCCATGATTCCCACTCCCAATCAGGGGGTTAATGCATGATGCGACCCTGCCCGCCGTGCGCGGCATTTTGAACGCTGATAGCACAGGAAGGGGCACTTGGCCCCTTTCAGGAGACCCGAATTAATCGTCGTCGGACGAACCGCCCCAACCGCCCCCGCCGCCAGCACCCCCGCCCGCACCGGCGCCCCAGTTGCCACCACCGCTCGGGGGCCGCATCCGGGCCCTCAGCGCGTCGCGTTCGGCCTTGGTTACCTGGCCATCCTTGTTGGTGTCGAGCATGTCGAAACGCCGGGTCTGGGCCGCGACATATTCCTGCTTCGTGATCCTCCCATCACCATCGCCGTCCATCGCGCCGCCTGGCCCGCCGCGTTCTCTGCCGCCGCCGGGGCCGCCCGGTCCTCCTGGACCACCCGGACGGCTGGCCTGCAGTTCCTCTGGCGACAGCGAACCGTCGTGATTGGCGTCGGCCTTGTCGAACCTCTCGCCCGCGCCCGCTTCCGTTTCTGCGCGAGTGACCGTCCTGTCGCCCCAGGGATCGCCCGGCCCCTGCTGGGCCATGGCAATGCCAGAGGATCCGGCAACCAGCACGGCAGCTGCAATCGTCAGTTTCATCATGTCATATCCTCCGGCTGGGGAGTTCAAATTTTCATGCCGGAAACTAGCCGCGAGCATAGGCGTCGCAAGCGGTTGAATGGTCACAAATTGTCGCTGGGGTCAGAGCCAGCCTTCAGCGCGGTACCATTGCGCCGTGGCTTTCAGCCCTTCGCGCGTTTCGACGCGCGGTCGCCAGAGACTGACGGGCACCCGGCCGCCCTTGCTGACAACCCAGTCCGGGTGACAGAAATAGCCGACGCGATCGAGCGTCAGCTTGGCCTTCTTGCCACGGATCCTGCCGTCGACCTTGGCCGCCCATTCCATCGTCCGGCGCGAAAGGCCGAGCACAAGCGGACGGCGGCCAACAGCCCAGCCAATGGCACGGGCCAGTTCGTAGTGGTTCCAGCCGCCCGGTTTGCCATCGTCAGGCTCAAAGATGCGGTGGCTGTTACGCTCACCGCCCGGCAGCAAGGCAAGCAGCAGGCGCGAAAGGTCATCGACATGGATCAACGATGTCTTGCCGTCCTTTGGCGTGGGGATGATCCCCCATTTGGCAGAACGGAACAGTTCGAACATTTCACGATCTCGCGGGCCGTAGATCGCAGGTGGGCGGACGATAACCCAGTCGAGCCCGCTGGCCTTCACCACCTTTTCCGCCCGCGCTTTGGACTGGCCGTAGGCAGACATCTTGGGCTCGCGCGCAGAGAGTGACGAGACGAAGATAAAGCGCCGCACGCCCGCCTTTCGCGCGGCCTCAACCACGTTGAGAGTGCCCGCGACATTGCCCTCTTCGAAGCCCGCCGGATCGGGCGCGTTCACCACGCCGGCAACGTGGACCACGGCCTCCGTGCCTTTGCACAGCTTGGCCAGTGCCTTTGTATCGGCAAGGTCACCCGCGACCCAGCGCACGCCCTTGCGCTTGTCCTGCGGCTGGCGTGCCAGCGCGCGCACCTCAACCCCGGCTTCCGCAGCGCGATCAAGCAATGACTGACCGACGAAGCCGGTTGCACCCGTAACAGCAATCATCAGAGCAGGACTAGCTGGTCGCGATGAACGACTGCGGAACGCGGTGCGTAGCCCAGCAGAGCGGCATGTTCGGAGGATTGCCGCCCCTTCAGCAGGGCGCATTCAGCCGCATCGTATTCAGACAGACCGTGGGCAACGGTGCGCCCGGCGCCATCCCGGATCGCGATGGCATCTCCGCGATGGAACAGGCCTTCGATCGCGGTGATCCCGGCGGCGAGCAGGCTTCCGCCACGCTCCAGAGCGCGCGCGGCACCGTCGTCAATCAGCAGTGTACCCTTCAGCCGCAGCCGCCCCCCAAGCCACGCCTTGCGCGCGCCGGTCTTCTGCCGGGGGAGGAAAAGCGTGCCGATGCCCTGCTGCAAGGCGCGAGCAATTGGAGCGTCGAGTGTGCCGTTGGCAATGGCCAGCGCAATGCCCGCACGCTCGGCGATCTCGGCCGCCTGCAACTTGGAAGTCATGCCGCCCGAACCCATGCCCGAGGCAGAGCCGCCGTCGGCCATGGCGTGGATTTCCGCGGTGACGCCATGCACTTGCGGAAGCAGGCTGGCGCCCGCCTCAGCCGGGTTGCGGTCAAACAGGCCGTCGACGTCCGACAGCAGCAGCACCGCGCTTGCCCCAGCAGCCTGCGCCACGCGGGCGGCAAGGCGATCGTTGTCACCAAAGCGGATTTCCTGTGTGGCGACGCTGTCGTTCTCGTTGACGACCGGCACCGCGCCTGCATCAAGCAGCCGCGCAAGGGTCGCGGTGGCGTTCAGGTAACGGCGGCGGTCCTCAAGATCCTCAAGCGTCAGCAGCAGTTGGGCAGCGGTCAGCCCATGCTTGCCCAGCAGCTCTGCCCACAGGCCGGACAGGGCGATCTGGCCCACAGCAGCAGCAGCCTGCGCATCGGCAAGGCTGCCGCGCCCGCCCTTTTCCAGCTTGAGCGTCGCAGCGCCCAGCGCAATCGAGCCGGAGCTGACGACGATAACGTCCTGCCCCCGCCCACGCGCAGCTGCGATTTCTGCGACAAGGCCTTCGATCCAGGCACGGCGCACGCCATCCTTCCCGACAAGCAGCGACGATCCGACCTTCACCACAAGGCGAGGACAGGCGCTCTTTTCAGCAAGGTCGGACAGGCGCGAAATCGTCATTGCGGCGGGACTTAGCGGGGTCAGAGGAAAAAATGAACTGGTGTTGGTGAGTTACGTCTCACGCCATCCACCGCTGGTGCCGCTGGCGTGCGCTCAAAGCGGCGACCATGGGGTGTCGTCCGCCTCTTCCTGCTCGCCAACGGGGCGTTCCGTGACGGTCGCTGCGGGAAGATAGCCGATCACCGCATCCAGCAACGCATCAATGCCCTGCCCACTCGCGCCAGAGATCGGGAATACCTCGTCGGCGCCCGCCGCCAGCAACTCACGCGAAAAGCCTTCGACAAGCTCCGGATCGGCAAGGTCGATCTTATTAAGCGCAACCAGGCGCGGCTTGTCGTCAAGACCGGCGCCATAGGCTTCCAGTTCGTCTTCAATCACCGCCATGGCCTTTACCGGGTCCATGCCGTTGATGTCGATCAGGTGGATCAGCACGCGGCAACGCTCAATGTGGCCAAGGAAGCGGTCACCGATGCCCGCGCCATCCGCCGCACCCGCGATCAGCCCGGGAATGTCGGCCAGCACGAACTCACGGTCGCGGTGCGAGACGACACCAAGCTGTGGGCGCAGTGTGGTGAAGGGATAATCACCGACCTTGGCCTTGGTGTTGGTCAGCTTGTTGATGAACGTGGACTTGCCGGCATTCGGCAGGCCGACAAGACCTGCATCGGCCAGCAGCTTCAGCCGCAGCCAGACGTACATCTCTTCGCCGGGAATGCCGGGCTGGTGCTGGCGCGGGGCACGGTTGGTGGAAGTCTTGTAGCTGGCGTTGCCGCGCCCGCCCAAGCCGCCTTCCAGCAAGGTGATGCGCTGGCCGGCCTCTGTCAGGTCCACCAGCACGGTTTCCTGATCATCGTCGATAACCTGGGTACCGACCGGCACCTTGATGACGAGATCCCTGCCCGCTGCGCCCTTGCGGTTCTTGCCCATGCCGCCGGTGCCGCGCGGCGCCTTGAAGTGCTGGGTGTAGCGAAAGTCGATCAGCGTGTTGAGGCCGGGAACGGCTTCAAAAATGATGTCTCCGCCCTTGCCGCCGTCGCCGCCGTCAGGGCCGCCATATTCGACGTATTTTTCACGCCGGAAGCTGACCGCACCGGGGCCACCGCCACCGGCGCGTACAAAAATCTTAGCTTGGTCGAGGAAATGCATGGCAGGGGTTTATCCGGGGCGGGCGAAAATGTCGCGCTTAACCTGCCAAAGCCCGTTGCGAGCAGGAGGCTAATTCACATCGAGCACTGGTGGAGCCGAGGGGGATCGAACCCCTGACCTCGTCATTGCGAACGACGCGCTCTCCCATCTGAGCTACGGCCCCGTTCAGTGCGAGCCTACAGGCACGTACTGCCCACAGGAACGGCCCCCTTAGCGAAGAGGGGCAACCCTTAAAAGAGCAAAATTCGCGGCGCTCCAGTAGGAGCCTGGCCGATCAGGGCTTGGCAACTGACGAAGTAGGCGCTGCGACCGGTGTTTGCGCGGGCGGCAGGATCAGCTGCGAGGTCGATGTCGCGGGCTGCGGTGGATAGAGCGAGCCGTATTGCGCGTCCCATGCCGCCTTTTCCAGCTTGTACCGGTCATACTTGTCGAAGAAATCTTCGAACACTGCCTCAAGCGCTGGCAAGTGCCGTGCAGCAAAGGCATCAAGATCGGCCGATTTCACTGTCATCGATTCCAGGCTCATCGTCTGGACCGCATCGCAGAAATTCATCAGTGTCGGCGGGAAGGCAAAGTAGTTGTAGACCTGCGTCATGTAGGCTTCGCGCGGGGCGACAAAGCGCGATCCGAACTTCGAGCGAAACTCTGCATCGACCTTCAGGTTCACGTCCCACAGCTTCTTCTTGTGGGTCGTCAGCAGGTTCTTGTAGCCGTCCAGGATCTGCACATGCTGCGGCTGCAGGCAGTTGAGCGCGGCTACGTTGAAAGCCGAACGAATGTTCCAGGTAACCTGGTTCGGCGAGATTCCGGTGTTGATCGTGACATGCCGGCCATCGGGGCCAAGCCGGGGCGAGACATAGTTCGGGGAAGCACCCATCGGCGGGTAAGGCCGCTGAGGAATCGACGGCGCGGGTGCAACTGCCTTGGGCGGCGGCGGAGGTGCTGAGCAGGCTGCCAGTGCCACTGCCAGAGCGGCCGTAAAGCCAGAAATGGCCCATGTCCTGAATTCCCGAAACCGCACTCTAACCACTCCCTGCGTGTCACTTCGGGACACTACTAGCTTTAGCTGAACCTAAAGAAAATGCCCGGCGCGACAGATTGCGCGCCGGGCATGATGTTAACTGTTTAAATCTCAGTTGCGGTTGCCGAGGAAGCTCAGCAGGAACTGGAACATGTTGATGAAATCAAGGTACAAAGTCAGCGCACCAAGGATCACGGCCTTGCCGGCGAAATCCGTACCCGCGACCTGGTAATACATGCCCTTCAGGCGCTGCGTGTCCCAAGCGGTGAGGCCCGCGAAGATGATGACACCCAGGATCGAGATGGCGAGGTTAAGGCCGCTCGACTGCAGGAAGATGTTGATGACCATGGCGATCAGGATACCGATCAGGCCCATGACCATGAACGAGCCCATGCCCGACAGGTCTTTCTTCGTGGTATAGCCAAACAGGCTCAGGCCCGCGAAGGCGCCAGCCGTTGCGAAGAAAGTTGTCGCGATTGAAGCGCCTGTGAAGACAAGGAAAATCGTCGACAGCGAAAGGCCCATGACCACGCAGAAGCCCCAGAAGAGCATCTGCAGCGTAGAGGTCTTCATGCGGTTCGCGCCAAGGCTCATGCCAAAGACAAAGCCCAGCGGAGCCAGCATGATCACCCACGACAGCGGCGTTGCCATGACCTGTGCAGCCATGCCGGAACGCGCAAAGAGCAGGGCGACAATGCCCGACAGCAACACGCCCGAAGCCATGTAGTTGTAAATGGAAAGCATGTGGCGGCGCAGGCCCTGATCATAAGTGCCGGCCTTGCCAATGACTTCGCCATTGAGGCTGGGAGACGCGCCGAAGCCCGTACGCGTGGGCTGGGGGTCGTTCCAGTTTGCCATTTTAAACAAGCTCCTTTCCATGCCACACGATCGTGGCGCGGTCCCTTCCATTATCGGGATTTAGGGCCGTCCTTTCAAGCTAAACCGGACAAGGCCATTTGTGTCAAATTGTAGCGGGATTTGTCGGGGCTATTTCCGGGCTTCGCGTGCCATTTCGGCGCTGCGATCACGTGCCGCGCGCAAGGTATCTTCGATCAACCGGACAAGCGCGCGGTCATGGTCAAGCACGTTGAGTCCTGCCTGGGTCGATCCGCCGGGGCTGGCGACGCGCCGGGCCAGTTCTTGAGGCCCGTGCGGAGATGATGCAGCGAGCAGCGATGCCCCTTCCACTGTTGAAATCGCAAGCCTTTCAGCCTGGTCCTGCGGCAGTCCGAGAGCGGTTGCCGCCGAGGCTAGCGCGTCGATAAAGCGATAGACGAAGCCCGGCCCCGATCCCGCAAGCGCGGTAACAAGATCGAACAGCGCCTCATCCGCTAGCCATTCTGGCGTGCCAAGCGGCTGCATCAGGCGGGTAATCGCGTCCTTGTTCGCCCGATCAAGACCGCTTGCCACCAGCGCGACGGGTGACTTCCCAATAGCCGCCGCAAGGTTCGGCATGATCCGGACATGGCCATTGGCCTGCCGAAAGCGAGCCGCAAGGCTGGCAAGTTCCACCCCGGCAAGGATCGACAGGACAACGGTCTGCGGACCGGTAAGCGCGGCGATCGACGGAGCGACTTCATCAAGGCTTTGCGGCTTCACTCCCAGAAGAATCGCATCGAATTGGCGCTGCGGCAACTCGCGGAGCAGTTCCACGCCCTGCGGCGCCTCGGCCAGATATGGGTCCACGACCGTAAAGCCCGAAGGCGAAAGCCCGCCGGCCAACCAGCCAGCCAGCATCGCACCGCCCATGTTGCCACAGCCGACCATCAATATTTTCACCACAGGTCTCCATTCTCCCCTCCCGTCTGCGCGAGGGGAACACTCAAACCCGCACCTGTCCGGTGCTCAAGCCTCGCCAGCGGCGTCCACAAGGGCGGCGGCCAGCGCCTCCGTCGGGCTCTTGTCGCCCCACAGGATGAACTGGAAGGCCGGGTAGAAGCGGTCACATTCCTCAATCGCGGCTTCAACCGAAACCTGCGCCTGGGTGGGGCTCAACAAGCCTTCGTCGCCAAGCATCAATCCGTGCCGGTAAAGCAGCACGCCGCCATTCGACCATACATCGAAATGGCCCAGCCAGAGTTGTTCGTTGATCAGCGCCAGCACTTCGAACATGGCCGCGCGTTTGTCATCGGGAATACGGATGTCTGGCAGGCAGAGAAGCTGTAGCACATGGTCTTCCGACCGCCAGATCGCGCGGATCTGATAGCTGGCCCAGCTGCCCTGGACCTCACCGCTGATCTCATCCTCGCTGACGAATTCAAACTGCCAGCCACGCGCCTCAAACAAGGACGCGAGCATGTCGACGGGGGCCGCATCTTCTTCCCGGCCAATATCGCCCTGAGTAGTTCTCATAGATCCCGTCTGTCGTTGGTAACGCTATGGGAGTTGAATGCTTCTTCATGGGCAGGCGAGACAATGTCGGCTGCCGTAACCCTTGCGCAAAACTTAACAACCCTGTGCACAAGATGTGGAAAAGGGCAAGCTGGTAAATTCACGGAGTGGTTAACGCATCCACCACTTGTCCGGCAGGGCTGGTCCAGACGAATGCGCCGTCGATCTTAGCCCGCCGAAGCTGCGCAATAAACGTCGTGGCCGCGGCTTCGCTTGGAAAAGGCCCTGCCAACAACCGGTTGCTTTGTCCCGAAGCGCTGACGTTGGGCTTCTTGCCACGGAACTGTTCAGGCGCCTCCCGCGTCATCTTCCGCCAATCGAAGCCCAGTGCATCCTTGTTGCGACCGGTGGCGAGCTGCACCCAGATGCGGCTGGGATGGCTGGGCGGAGCGGGCTTGGTGGGCTTGGCCTCCTCCTTGGGCTTGGGCCGGGCGGGCGTGATCTTGCGGATGTCCACCGCACCCGGGGTCGGTACAGCTTCATGTGCCTGCCCGCTAAAGTCGCCAAAGGCATCGGCAACACGTGGGCGAGCCGGCTGTGCCGGATTCGGTGCCGACTGCAGGGGTGCAGGCGCGACGGCGGGCGGCTGCGCAATTGCGGCCGGTGCCGGAGGATTGAGCGTTGCGTTGCCTTCCACGGGCCCCATCAACGGCCGCGAGGCTGGCACGGGAGACGGGGCGGCAGCAGCTGCAGTATGAACCGGGGCGGGTGTCAGTGCCCTTGGCGGAATGACGCCGATTTGGGACGAGGCGGGAGCCGATGGCGGCAATGCTGTGGCCGGACGCTGCGCGGTCGATTGAACCGGAGAGGGCGAAGCTGGCACGGGTGCAGCTGGTACGGGCGCTGAAATTGCCGTTACCGGCTTGGCAGCGGGCTTGCTGCCGAAGCCGGGCGCCGAAACCTCACGGCTGACCTGAGGCGGCTCCGGCGGGGCAGCCGGCTGTGGGGCGGCCGCGGCAACCTTGGCATTCCTGCTATTACGATCACGGGAGTTCTTGCCGCGCGTCCGAATGGTTCCAGTTGCAGCATTAGCCCTTGCCAACTGTGCCGCCGCAGCCGCATCAGCTGCGGCGGTGTAGCGGGCGATGCGTGGATCGTCGCGGCCGATCTCGGACGCTCGGGGGAAATGGCCGAAGTTGGCAGCTGCCGCCTGCTGGGCCCGCGTCAGGCGCGGCATATAGCGCAAATAGGGCGCCATGGCCGCTGCCATACCCTGCGGCAGCGTTGAATAGGCAATGCCGACCGCACCTTCGACATCGCCAGCTATAGCGAGCGCAAAGGCCCTTGTACGGAATGCCGGCTTGTCCCGCAGGGCTAGCAAAGGCGCAAGCGTCCTTTCGGCGCCCTGCCTGTCGCCTGACATCGCAAGGCTCAGCGCAAGCCGCCGCGTCGCCTCGTCATTGGTGCCCTGCGCCAATACCTGCCGGTAGTAGCGCTGCGCGGTCGCGTTGTCGCCAACGAGGTCATAGGCCAGAGCGCGGTCGGCTGCGAAGGTGCCGTCCAGCCCGCCGCCTCGCTCCGCCTCTTCAAACAGGGGAATAGCGTCGAACGGATTTTCATTGCGGACAAGCGAGCCGGCAAGCCCGGCCTTGACCCGCGGATTGCCGGGTGAGACCTGATCGGCGCGGCTGAAGAAACCCACGGCCGCATCGGCATCACCCATCGCCAGCGCTGCCTTGCCGGCGTCGATCAGGGCTTCGACGTCGCGTGGATTCTTGCCAAGCCTGCCCAAGGCGGCGTTGAGGCTGAGGCTGTTCTTGGCGGGCAGTTGCTGGACAACCTCTTGCGCAACCCAGCCATCATCCTGCTGCGCGGCGACGGGCACGGCAAGCGCAACCACTCCAGCAGCCACCAACAAGGCAACGTGCCGCGCATGACGACCGCCGCTAATGCCTGCCCCAGCCATAACCAGCCGAACCTATCCCTCAAACTCGCGTACCGATGCACGAAGGCACCGCCGGAAAAACCGGCGATGCCTTATCCTGCCTTAACTGCAGACGAACAAGCGTTGCAATTTTTACTGGTTGTTCTGGCGACCCAGGAAGCGAGGAATGCTGATCGAGGAACCAGCATCGTCGTCCTCGTCGTCATCCTGGCTAACGCTCGCCGACTTTGTCCCGCGGGAAAGGTTGGCCATGCGTTCGAACAACGTGGCTCCGCCGCCGAAGCCGCCTTCACCGCCAGAACCTGGACGCTTGCGCTGCACCAGCGGGGAAACCTGCGCCTCGTCCTCTGCGAGGCCATCAGCACCGAGCAGCAATTCGTCCTGGTCGGCCGCGCCGGTATCCTGCGCAACCTCAAGCTCAGACAAGTCCAGCGGTTGCGGCATGCCCGTGCGTCCACCCGTCAGGCTGGCATAGGCCGTCCCACGACCCGCCGGCTCGTTCGCTTCGTCCCCGGCAGCTTCAACCTCGAGTTCGTCGATCTCGTCGAAGCCTTCCAGCGAAAGCGCCGCTTCGTCCTCTGCCGCGGCAAGCACCGGCGCCGGATCGGACTGTACCTCAACCGGTGGTGCCGTCTGGACTACGGGCGCCGGCTCCGGATCGCGCTGGAACGTGGGTCCCGCGGTCGGCGGGGCCAGGTTTGGACGAACTGGACCACGCGATGCGCCAAGGCTGAGTGGCCGCGCTGCTTCTGCGGCCATTTCGGCGGTCTGCTCGATACCGGTAGCCACGACCGAAACGCGGATCTTGCCCTGAAGGTCCGGGTTGAACGCCGAACCCCAGATGATGTTGGCGTTGGGGTCCACCAGTTCGCGGCTGTGGTTCGCGGCCTCGTCGACTTCGAGAAGCTTCATGTCCTCGCCGCCGATGATCGAGATGATGACACCCTTCGCGCCCTGCATCGACACGCCGTCGAGCAGCGGGTTAGCAATCGCCTTTTCCGCAGCCTCAAGCGCGCGGTTTTCGCCGTGGCCCTCGCCGGTGCCCATCATGGCCTTGCCCATCTCACCCATCACCGAACGGACGTCGGCGAAGTCGAGGTTGATGAGGCCCGGCATGACCATCAGGTCAGTGATCGAACGAACGCCCTGCTGGAGAACTTCGTCAGCAAGCTCAAAGGCTTCCTTGAAGGTCGTCTCTGCCTTGGCCACCAGGAACAGGTTCTGGTTCGGAATGACGATCAGCGTATCGACGTGCTTCTGCAGCTCCTCGATGCCCGCCTCCGCAGAGCGCATGCGGCGCGAGCCTTCAAAGAGGAACGGCTTGGTCACGACGCCGACGGTCAGCACACCCTTGTCGCGCGCCGCCTTGGCGATGACCGGGGCCGCACCTGTGCCGGTACCCCCACCCATGCCGGCGGCGATGAAGCACATGTGCACGCCGTCCAGCGAGCGTTCTATCTCCGCCAGGGTTTCCTCAGCCGCAGCGCGGCCGACTTCGGGACGAGAACCGGCGCCAAGGCCAGCCGTGATCTCGGGCCCGAGCTGGATGCAATGCTCGGCAATTGAATTGTTGAGAGCTTGTGCATCGGTATTTGCGACAATGAAATCAACGCCTTCGATCTCAGCATTGATCATGTTCGCAATGGCGTTGCCGCCGGCACCGCCGACACCGATGACTGTAATGCGCGGGCGAAGCTCTTCGATCGCCGGCGGCCCGATATTGATGCTCATCTTGCTCTCCTGGCAAGGGACGCGAGGGAAGTGTTCCCTTTGTTCGCGCCATGATTGCACGCTTCGTTTTGGTTAAGCAAAGCCGCCATCCCTGTTGTCCACAGACGGAGTCCGGCCTGTTAACCACTCGTCTCAGAAATACTCTCTCATCGCCCGATACACGCGGTGGGCGATGCCGAAACCCGAATAGCGACTGGTCGGCTGGTAACTGGGACCGATCTTGCGAACATCGACCGGATCAGCCGCAGCATAGAGCACAAGCCCCGCCAGGGTTGAGAAACCCGGCTTTGCGTGGGCTTCGGGCAAACCGGTCAGCCGCGGCGCTGAGCCGATGCGGACGGGCTTGCCCAAAGCCGACTGGGCAAAGTCGGCAAGTCCGACAAGCTCTGCCCCGCCGCCGGTCAGGACGACCTGCTGTCCGCGCTGGCCGGTGAAGCCAAGCGCCTTCAGCGCCTTTGACACATCCTCCATCAACCGCCCAAGCTGGCCGGTGATTACCGAGACGAGTTCGGCGCGCGGAATGCGGTTCTTGTCATCGGCATGGCGGGCAATCGGCCCGGTCATTTCCTCACCCGGAGCGTTGACCGGGATCATCTCGCGGTGGTCTGCCGGGCTGGCGATGGCAGAGCCGTTGACGCATTTCAGGCGCTCTGCCTGGAAGCGGCGGATGCCGAAGGCGGAGGCAATGGCATCGGTAATGTCGCTCGACCCCATCGGGATCGAGGCCATGCCGGCCTGCATCCCGCCGGCATAGACCGACACGTTGGTGACCTCTCCGCCGAATTCGACAAGTGCGACGCCCAGCTCCCGCTCCTCTGGACTGAGGCAGGCATGGCCCGCCGCAATCGGGGCGGCTACCACGGCATCCACTTCAAGGTGCGCGTTCTGCACTGCTTCGGTGATGTTCCGCACCGGAGCGCCTTCGGCCAGCATGACATGGATGTCGACGCCAAGGCGCTCGGCATGAAGGCCCTTGGGGCTCGGAACGCCGTGCGCGCCGTCAAGCGTGTAGTGCGCGGGCTGGGCGTGGAGGACCATGCGGCCATCGGGCTGGATGATGTCGCGCGCCGAGAACAGGAGGCTGTCGATGTCGTCCTGCTCGATACGGCGCCCGCCAATGTCGATCTCGACCTGCGCGACCTGACTGGCGAGTCCAGCGCCCGAACAGCCGATCCAGACGCTCGATACGCTGGTATTGGCCATTTTCTCGGCGCGTTCGATAGCGTCGCGCACGGCGTAGGTCGCTGCTTGCATGTCGGTCACGTAACCGCGCTTGATGCCCTGCGAAGCGCGGTGACCAGAGCCGAGAACCACCATCTCACCGGTATCGGAAAGGCCCGCGATCATCGCCGAAATGCGGAAGGAGCCAAGGTTAACCGCGCCAAAGACGCGTGAGATGCGGGGTGCCGCCATCAGTGCTCCTCCTTCTGTTCGGTGGTCGTGCTGGCAGTTGCCTTCGCCGCCTCGGCCTTGGCTTTCGCCTTCGCCATTGCTGCTTCAGTCGCAGCCTTGGCGGCCTCTTCAGCGCGCCCCGGCACGCGCAGATAGATGCGATCCGGCGCCCGCATGTCGAATGCGGCTACGCGCCCGCCCAGCAATCGGTTGGTGCCGTCGAGCCGGGCAAAAGACATGAGCGCCGCGGCTGACTGCCGATCACCCTGCGGCAAGGCAAGCACCTGGCCCGTGCGGAAGGTCACGTTCCAGCGGCGGTTGCCCACCCATTCAGCCTCACGCACCTGCGGCTTGAGCGCGGGAGCGGAATCAAGAAGCTGCGATAGCGCCTCAACCTTCTTTCCCGCGCCGGGTCCGGAAAGGACCAGCTTTCCCTTGGCGCGCGAAGGCGTGACGGGTTCCAGTTCGTGCCCTGTCGCGTCGATCAGGACCAGCCGGTTCGCCTTGCGGAGTACGGCGTGCGGTTCCCTCTCAACGATGTCGATCACCAGCGTATCGGGAAGCTGGCGCGATACGCGGGCATCCTTCACCCAGCTGAGCTGGATCAGCTCACTGCGCAGCGCGTCGATGTCGACCATCGGCATGGCCTGATTGCGTTCGGCAAGAACCCGCTCATAGACCTTCAGTTCGTTGAGGTGCTTGACCCCGCGCACATCGACACGGCGGACTGCAAAACCTGCGTCCGACGCGGCCGTGGCGATCTGATAGCCGGCCATCTGCGGAACGCCAGCAAGGCTGGCGACAGTCCAGGCCAGTGCCGCCGCCGCGCCAAGAATGACGACGAGCAGGATGCGGTGAAGCTGCTCCTCATTGAACGGCAGCCACGAGATCGCAGTATCGACTGCCGATCCGGTTTTCGCCTTGGCGTTCCGGACCTTGCGCGCCGTCCCCTGCGCTGCGGCCGCCTTTCGGGCGCTTTGAGGTTTTCGCTTGATCGTCTGGTTCATGCAGCCCCCTGCGGATCCCCCCGTGCCTCAAGCGCCTCGGTGACAATCGCCTCGACGAGGTCGGCATATTCCATGCCCATGTGGCGAGCCTGCTCAGGCACGAGGCTGAGCGGCGTCATGCCCGGCTGGGTATTCACTTCAAGCAGGAAGAGTCCCTCTACCCCGCGCTCGTCATCCCAGCGGAAGTCCGACCGGCTGGTTCCCTTGCAACCGAGAAGCCGATGCGCGCGCAAGGCAATGTCCTTGCAGGCCTCGGTGATCTCGTCCGGGATTTCCGCCGGGCAGATGTGATCGGTCATGCCGTCGGTATATTTGGCATCGAAGTCATAGAAGCCTGACTTCGGACGCAGTTCGGTGACCATCAGCGCCTTGTCGCCAAGAACCGCCGTGGTGAGTTCAAGGCCACGAATGAAGGGTTCGGCCAGCAAGCTGTCAAATTCCTGCCACGGCCCCTTGGCGTCCCGGCTGATAGGATTGCCATAGTTGCCGTCATTGGTGACGATGGCGACACCGACCGAGGAACCTTCGTTCACCGGCTTCAGCACGTACGGCCGGGGCAGCGGGTCGCGCTGGTAAAGCTCCTCGCTCTCGACGATCCGCCCGCCCGGCATGGGGATACCGTGAGGCACCAGTGCCTGTTTGGTCAGTTCCTTGTCGATGGCGATGACCGAAGTGGCGAGTCCGGAATGGGTATAGGTCAGGCCCATCAGGTCCATCATGCCCTGCACCGTGCCGTCTTCACCCGGCACGCCGTGGAGTGCGTTGAACACGACGTCAGGCTTGGCCTCGGCCAGCTTGATCGCAACGTCGCGGTCCATGTCGATCCGGGTGACCTTGTGCCCGCGCGATTCCAGCGCCTTGGCGACGCCCTCACCGCTCATCAGCGAGACGGGACGTTCCGACGACCAGCCACCGAGCAGAACCGCGACATGAAGCTTACCCAAAGTCACTTGTTGCCAACCCTTTGTATTTCCCACTCAAGCTCAATGCCCTGTGTTTCCTTGACACGCCGACGCACCTCTTCGCCAAGGCCCTCAATGTCGGCACTGGTGGCACTGCCCGTGTTGATCAGGAAATTCGTGTGCTTCTCGCTGACCTGTGCACCGCCCATGACAAGGCCCCGGCAACCCGCCGCATCGACCAATTCCCACGCCCTATGGCCGTCCGGGTTCTTGAAAGTCGAACCACCGGTTTTGGAGCGCAGCGGCTGGCTGGCTTCGCGGCTGGCGGAGATGCGGTCCATTTCGGCCTGGATGGCAGATGGCTCTCCGGGTTGGCCGCGGAAGCGAGCGGCGACAACGATTGCCCCCTCGGGCAGTTCGGAATGGCGATAGGTATAACCCAGGGCCTCGACCGGCAGGGTCTGCAATACGCCGGAACGAAGCACCACGTCGCAATCGACGAGAATATCCTTCACCTCGCCGCCGTAAGCGCCACCGTTCATGCGGACGAAGCCGCCGACAGTGCCGGGGATCGAACGCAGGAACTCGACGCCGGCAATGCCCGCGTCGCGCGCGGACGAAGAGACGAGGATACCCGATGCGCCGCCGCCGCAGTTGAGCGTTACCTCGTCAACGCGGTCGACCTTGGCGAAGGCTTTACCCAGTCGCACCACCACGCCCGGCACGCCGCCATCGCGGACGATCATGTTGGACCCCAGCCCCAGCGCCATCACCGGCGTCGCGGGATCGAGACCGCGCAGGAAGTCCTGCAGGTCGGCAAGGTCCTTCGGCTCGAACAGCCACTGGGCATTGCCGCCGGACTTGAACCAGACGAGCGGGGCGAGCGGGGCATTCTCCGTCAGCTTGCCCGCGGCGCGCGGCAGGGCATCAGCCATCATGCGCCCCTCCGCGATTTGATCGCATCGGCCAGGCCTGCAGCCCACTTGGTGATATCACCGGCGCCGAGGCATACGATCATGTCACCCGGCTGAACGGTGTCTGCCAGCGTATCGGCAAGATCGTCAGGGCCGGAAACGAGGTGGGCGGAACGGTGACCGCGTTCCTTCAGACCTTCGACCAGTGCACCAGAATCCACGCCCTCTATCGGCTGCTCGCCGGCGGTATAGACTGGCGTTGCATAGACCACGTCAGCGTCGTTGAAGGCGCTCTGGAAATCCTCCATGTGATCGCGAAGTCGGGTGAAGCGGTGCGGTTGGACGACCGCGATCACCCTGCCCTTCACGCCTTCACGCGCGGCGGCGAGCACGGCTCGGATTTCGACCGGATGGTGGCCGTAGTCATCGATGATCGACACGCCATCTACTTCACCAACCTTGGTGAAGCGGCGCTTCACGCCGTCGAACTTGCCAAAGCCGCCGCGGATCACTTCGTCCTCGCAGCCCATCTCGACTGCCACCGCAACGGCGGCGAGTGCATTCTGGACGTTGTGACGGCCCGGCATGGGTAGTTCGATACCCTCAATGCGGCGGCTCGAACCGTCGCGCTGGCGTAACACGACGTCAAAGCTGTTGCCGCCGGGATAAGGCGTGACTGCTTCACCGCGAACGTCGGCCTGGGCGGAAAAGCCATAGGTTATGACGCGGCGATCACGGATCTTGGGGATGATCGCCTGCACTTCCGGGTGATCGATGCACAGGATGGCTGCCCCGTAGAATGGCACGTTCTCGATGAATTCGACGAAGCAGTCCTTGACCCTGTCGAAGCTGCCGTAGTGGTCGAGATGTTCGGGGTCGATGTTGGTCACGACCGCGATCGTGCCGTCGAGACGCAGGAAGCTGCCGTCGCTCTCGTCAGCCTCTACCACCATCCACTCGCTCGCGCCAAGGCGGGCGTTGGAGCCGTAGCTATTGATGATGCCGCCATTGATGACCGTCGGATCGACTCCGCCCGCATCGAGCAGGCAGGCGACCATCGAAGTGGTCGTCGTCTTGCCATGCGTACCCGCGACCGCAACGGTACGCTTCAGCCGCATCAGTTCGGCCAGCATTTCGGCGCGGCGCACGACGGGAACGCGCGATTCCAGCGCTGCAACGACTTCGGGATTGTCGCGCTTCACGGCGGTAGAGGTCACTACCACTGCCGCATCGCCAAGGTTTTCAGCGCTATGGCCGATCATAACCTTGATGCCGCGCTTACGCAGGCCCTCGACCACATAGCCCTCGGCAATGTCGGAGCCTTGCACATCGTAGCCAAGGTTCTTCATCACCTCGGCGATGCCGGACATGCCAATGCCGCCGATGCCGACGAAGTGGATGGTACCAATATCGGTGCCGACGCCTTTCACTCGGCGCCCTCCATCGCAAGGGCTTCCTTGCCCTGCGCGCTCATCGTGTTGGCAACCCGGATCACGTCCATCAGCGGCGCACCGCCAAAGCTTTCGACCAGATCGGCAAGATCGCGGCCAGCATTGGGATAGCCGCAGTTCCATGCAGCATGGGCGGCATTGGCCAGCGTCTGCGGCTGCTGGGCCATCGCCTGAATCTGCTTGGCGAGTTCGGTGGCTGTGAACTTCTCCTGCCGGATCGAACGCGCACCGCCCGCCGCGACGATTTCACGTGTGTTCGTGGCCTGGTGGTCGTCGGTGGCGATAGGGAGCGGGATAAGGATGGCCGGCCGGCCAACCGCCGTCAGTTCGGCGATGGTAGAGGCGCCAGAGCGGCCGATGAACAGGTGGGCATCGGCCATGCGCGCGGCCATGTCCTCAAAATAGGTGCCAAGCTCAGCCGGAATGTCATGGCTGGCATAGCGATTGCGCACGACATCGATGTCCTCGGCACGGCACTGCTGTGTTACCTGCAGGCGTGAACGCAGCGCGGGCTGCAACATGGCGAGGCCATCGGGAACAACTTCCGACAACACCCGCGCGCCCTGACTGCCACCAGTCACCAGCACACGCAGCAGGCCGTCTTCGGTGAAGGGCGGATATGGCTCGTCGCGCAGCTTCAGCACATCCTCACGCACCGGATTGCCGACGAGGTGGACCTTATGCAGGTGCTTGGGCGCCAGCCTGTCCACTTCGCGATAGGATGTCGCCAGCGCATCGACCTTGCCCGCGAGGAAGCGGTTCACTCGGCCCAGCACGGAGTTCTGCTCGTGCAGCACAGTCG
Organism: Novosphingobium sp.; assembly: GCA_040509895.1. GTDB lineage: Bacteria > Pseudomonadota > Alphaproteobacteria > Sphingomonadales > Sphingomonadaceae > Novosphingobium. Next base: position 19,583 of record JBEVKC010000146.1, read on the forward strand.
GAATCTTGGCCGATGTCGCCGCCATCAGCGCTGGCAGCGCGGGATAGCCGCCAAAGCCGACAACACAGGACGGCTCAAAGCTGTCGAACAGGCGCAGCGCCATGCGCCGACCTTCCATGATCGCCTTGGCGCCCTTGGCCCAGTTGATCGGGTTCATGCCGGCAATGCGCCCTGCAGGCAGGACATGGGTGGTAAGCGACTTGGGCTTGCCTGGGATGGCTGCGCCTCGCTCGTCAGTAATCAGCGCAACGTGATGCCCGCGCCGCTCAAGCTCTTGCGCCAGCACGAAAGCGGGAATGAGATGGCCCCCGGTCCCTCCGGCGGCAAGAACATAGTGACGGGAAACGGCAGTCATTTCAGTTGGCCTTTTCGCTCTGCTGGTCCCTTGCGCGCACTAGGCCGGGCAATCGGCGCCTCGCGCAGGGTAAACCGCTCGCGCTGGAGGAAGGGATTGCGCCGCGTAAGCGCCAGCAGGAAGCCCACCCCCAGGCAGAGCGCCACAGTAGACGATCCGCCGTAGGAAATCAGCGGCAGCGTCATACCTTTCGACGGGAACAGTTGCAGGTTGACGAGGATGTTGATGAACGCCTGCCCGCCAAGCTGGGCCGTAAGCCCCGCGGCGGCAAGCACGGTGAACAGGTCTTCTTCTTCAACCAGCCGCAGGAGCACACGCGTGACGATGGCAAGATAGAACACGACGACAAGGGCGCAGGCCAGCAGGCCGAACTCTTCTCCGATGACCGAGAAGATATAGTCGGTATGCGCCTCCGGCAGCGACAGCTTCTTGGTTCCGAGCCACAGCCCGCTGCCAGTCCAACCCCCGGCTATCAGCGTGCGCTGGGCAAGGTCGACCTGGTCATAGGCCGTGCCGCCACCAAGGAAGGCGTCGATGCGGTGACGTGCGTTGTCGTAGAACACATAAGTCGTGATCATCAGGCCCACGCCCGCGACCCCCGCGATGGCGATGCGCTTGATGTCGAGGCCAGAAAGCAGGACCAGCACGAACCAGACCCCGGCAAACAGGATCGTCGATCCGAAGTCCGGCTGCAGCATCAGCAGGCCCGCAATCAGCACCATGAGGCCGATGGTAATCTGCAGAACTGGCAGGTGGGGATCGCGCACGCGCCACGACAGGATCCATGCGATGCCGATCGCGAAAGCGGGCTTCAGGAATTCCGATGGCTGGAGCGATACGCCCAGGTTCAGCCAGCGCCGCGCGCCGTTCACTTCGCTGCCCACCAGCGGAACCAGCGCCAGCGCGACGAGCATGGCCGAACCCAGCAGGATGCCCGCGCGCCGAGCCTGCTCGCGCGGGAGCATGGAGGCAGCCAGCATCGCGCCGATGCCAATGAGCTGCCAGCGAAGATGGAGGACGAAGAAGTGCAGGTCGTCCAGTTTCTCGCCCGCGGTCGACAGGCGGCGCGCGCTGGCCGGGGATGCGGCGGCAACAGCTACCGTTCCCATTGCCATCAGCGAGAGCACGAGGAGCAGCAGCACGCGGTCGATCTCTCGCCACCAGATCGCCAGTTCGCTGCGGCGGCTTCCGCGATAGCGGGGATTTGGTGCATTCCTGAGGCCGGGGTGTGTCGCCACTATTTAGCCCCTCCGTTCGCTTCATGCGGCGTCGTCAACGCCTCGACAATCTGACGGAATGCATCGCCCCGCGCCTCGTAATCGCGGAACTGGTCAAAGCTGGCACAGGCGGGTGACAACATGACGATATCACCCGGATGCGCGGCCTCTATCGCCTGGCGTATGGCCTGGCTCATCAGTTCGCTGCGGGTGACGGGCATGTAAGGCTCAAGCAGTTCGGCAAACATATGGCCAGCATCGCCGATGGTGTAGGCCGCCGCGACATTGCCGAACCACGGCTCGCATTCCCGCAGGTTGTCGCCCTTGGGCAGGCCGCCAACGATCCAGTGGATGCGCTTACCCGGGCGTGGCGGGAAAGCGGCGAGTGCGGGAGCGGCAGAGGCCGGATTGGTCGCCTTGCTATCGTTGATGAAGATCACGCCATCGGCTTCGCCCACCCGCTCCATGCGATGCGGCAGGCCGCGGAAGGTGCGCAGGGCGGGCTGCCATTGGGAGGGAGAAAGCCCCAATGCCTCGACAATGGCAACCGCGACAGCTGCGTTCTGCAGGTTGTGCGGCCCCTGCAGCGAAGGCCAGTCCGGCTGCAGCGAGGCAATATCGGATCCATCGACACGGTGGACGAATTCGGAGGGACGGCGCCGCGCTTCCGCATGAGCGATGGTCACTGTCTCTGCATCACCGACGCCGAAGACAGCATGTTGGTCCACGCGCTGCATGGCAAACAGGCGCGCCTTGGACGCAGCATAGGCAGCAAAGCTGTTATAACGGTCAAGGTGATCGGGCGTAATGTTCAGCAGAGCCGCGACTTCGCATTCCAGCGAATAGGTCAGGTCGATCTGGTAGCTGGACAGTTCCAGTACATAGATCCCGCCCTCTGGCAGCGGCTCCTGCCCCAGGATCGGCAGGCCGATGTTGCCGCCCATGCGCGCAGCCAGCCCAGCGCTTTTCAGCAGGTGATGGACCAGTGCCGTGGTCGTCGACTTGCCGTTGGTGCCCGTTATGGCAACCACGCGATGGGCTGGCAGCGCGTCGCGCGCTTGCGCGAACAATTCGATGTCGCCGATGATCGGCACACCAACGCTGGCCGCGGCCTCGGCAATGGGATGGCGGTTAAGCGGAACTCCGGGCGATACGACAACACCATCGAAACCGGCGAGATCGATGCTCAGCGGATCGGCAAGCTCTACCCGCGATTGCAGCAGGTGGCGCGGCTCTTCGCGCGCGTCCCAAGCGGTGACATGCGCGCCGCTGGCAAGCAGCATCTCCACGGTAGCCAACCCCGAACGGGCGAGGCCAAGAACCGCGTAGCGCTTTCCGGCAAAGGCTGGAGAACGCATCATGCCGCGGCCCCTACCTTATCTTGAGTGTGGAAAGGCCGATCAGGGCAAGGACGATGGAAATGATCCAAAAGCGGATAACCACCGTCTCTTCCCGCCAGCCTTTCTGTTCGAAGTGATGATGGATCGGCGCCATGCGGAAGACGCGCTTCCCCGTGCGCTTGAACACCGCGACTTGTATGATGACCGACAGGGCTTCCATCACGAACAGCCCGCCAACCACGGCAAGCACAATCTCGTGATGCGTGGCGACCGCGATCGCGCCGAGCGCCCCTCCAAGGGCGAGACTGCCCGTGTCCCCCATGAACACGGCGGCAGGCGGTGCGTTAAACCACAGGAATGCCAGCCCTGCACCCATGATAGCGGCGCAAAGGAGCGCCAGTTCACCTGCACCCGGAACGTGCGGAATGCCAAGGTAGTTGGCAAAGTCGACGCGGCCCGCAAGGTAGGCGATCAGCGCAAAGGCACCTGATGCAATGATGACCGGCATGGTCGCCAGCCCATCGAGGCCATCCGTAAGATTTACGGCGTTGCCAGCTCCAACGATCACGAATGCGGCAAAGGGATAGGCAAGCAATCCAAGGGGAATGTAGCGGTCAGAGAGAAACGGCACGTAAAGGTCCGTCCCAATTTGCCCGAGGATGATCCACGAGGCGACCCCCGCGACAATGAATTCCAACGCGAGGCGAACCTTGCCAGACACGCCTTTGTGGCTGCGCTTTGTCACCTTGTCGAAATCATCAAGGAAGCCAATCACGCCGAACCCAAGAGTCACGGCAAGACATGCCCAGACAAAGGGATTTTTGAGATCCATCCAGATAAGGATCGAGACCACCAGCGATGTCAGGATCATCAGGCCGCCCATGGTCGGCGTGCCGCGCTTGGCTAGGTGGGTCTGCGGGCCGTCCTCACGGATCGGCTGGCCCTTGCCCTGCCGGATTCGCAGCATGTTGATGAACTTCGGACCGATGATCAGACCGATGACGAGCGCAGTCATCAGTGCCGCCCCCGTGCGGAACGTCTGATAGCGAATGAGGTTCGCCAGCCCCTCAAAATGGAAATACTCGGCAATGAGATAGAGCATTAGCTGTCCTTGCCGGCGAGGGCTGCAACCAGCTTGCCGAGACCTACCGAATTCGACCCTTTGACAAGGATCGCATCACCGCTTTCCAGGCCAAAGTCCGCCAGCGCCTGCTGGGCTTCGGCGGCATTCCGGCAATGAGCGAAACGGACCTGATTGCCAAGCGCCAAAGCGCCTGATTTCCCCAGTTCCTCGGCCAAAGCGGTCATTTCGTCACCGACGAGGATGGCGAAATCGACGCCCGCCTCCACAAGGGGAGTGGCAAGGGCCGCGTGATATCCCGGAGCGTGCCTCCCAAGCTCTTTCATCGAACCCAGAACGGCGATGCGGCGGCGGGCTTCGGTACGGCCAAGCTGGGCGAGCGTGGCCCGCATCGAGGCCGGGTTTGCGTTGTAACTTTCGTCAATGAGCAGGGCCGTGCCATCTCCGGCAGCGACAGTCTGCCGCGCCCCGCGTCCGGCGAGGCCCTCCATCTCGGCAAGGGCAAGCCCAGCCGCGCCAAGGTCACCACCAGCGGCGCGGACCGCGGCGATAACGGCAAGCGAATTGGTCACCCAATGATCGCCGG
>JBEVKC010000147.1:0-9861 GCA_040509895.1 Novosphingobium sp.
GACGGGCACATCGCCTCGCTGTTCCCCAACACCGACCCGCAGACCGACGATCCCCGCAGGATCCTGCGCCTGACGCCGGATCCGCTGCCTCCCGAAGCGCCATTCGACCGGCTGAGCCTGACTATTCCCGCCCTGCTGGACAGCGATGCGCTGCTGTTCGTCATTCGCGGCGAGGAGAAGCGCGCGCTGTTTGAAGCAGCAGCGAACGGGCAAAACGACCTGCCCGTCGCCCGCCTGCTCAGGGCTGCGCGGCAAGGCGTCACATGCTTCACCTGATCCCGCCGTCAATCCACCGGCAGGCGCTACGCGTGGCGCATGAGCTGCGCAAATACTGGTGGCGTTACGCCCGGCCCAATGTGATCGGCTGCCGGGTGCTGGCCTTCGACGATCAGGACCGCCTGCTGCTGATCCGCCATTCCTATGGCCGAAGAGGCTGGATGCCGCCCGGTGGAGGGATACGGATGCGCGAGGATCCCCTGGCCGGAGCGTGCCGCGAATTTGCCGAGGAAGTAGGCTGCGTGCTGCACGCGCCGTTCATTATCGAAACTGTCGAGGAAAGCCTGCAAGGCGCACGCAGTGTCGTCCATATCGTTGCAGGCGGGGTTTGCGGACCGCCCGTCCCGGATGGGCGCGAGATAGTCGCAGCCGATTTCTTCGCGGCTAATGACCTGCCCCGCAACCTGCCGGTCCTGATGCAGACCCGCCTGCCAGAATGGATCAGAGCAGCGACAGCTGCGCGTCGCCGGGATGCGGCGCCTGCTCCTGTGCGCCCTCAAGGGCAGACAAGGTAAGGCCCATCAGCCGCACAGGTTGGGGCAGGGGCAGCACTTCATCGAGCAGGGCATGGCCGAGCCGCGCGAACTCCGGCTTGTCTGCAACGGGGTGCGCCAATGACTTCGCCCGTGTCGTGCTGGTGAAATCCGTCAGCTTTAGCTTGAGCGTGACGGTCCGCCCCCGCCCGTTGTGCTTTTCGATCGCGTTCCACACGATGTCGATAATATTGTCGAGCGCCTCACGCAGCGCGGGGCCAGAGGAAATGTCGCGGTCAAACGTCCGCTCGCCCCCGATCGACTTGCGCGGGCGATTGCCATCGACCCGGCGCAGGTCGATCCCCCGCGCTGCGCGATAGAGATAGTCAGCCTGAGATCCGAAATGAGCGCGCAGGAAAGCGATGTCCTTTTCCCGCAGGTCCGCGCCGGTATGGATGCCCAGCTTCGCCATACGCTCCGCCCCGCGCGGGCCGACTCCGTGGAAGCGCCGCACCGGCAACACGGCAACGAACTCCGCGCCTTCACCCGGCCTGATGATGCAGATGCCATCGGGCTTGTTCTGGTCGCTGGCGATCTTGGCGAGGAACTTGTTATATGACACGCCCGCGCTGGCCGTCAGCCCGGTTTCGGCACGGATGCGGGCGCGGATGATTTCGGCGATGCGGGTGGCGGAGCCGATGCCCTTCAGGTCATCCGTCACGTCGAGGTAAGCCTCGTCCAGCGAGAGCGGTTCTACCTGCGCGGCATAATCGTGGAAGATCGCGCGGATCTGGCGCGACACCTCCCGGTAGGCGTCAAAGCGCGGACGCACGAAGACAAGCTGAGGGCACAGCCGCTTTGCCTTGACCGAGGCCATTGCCGACCGCACCCCGAACCTGCGCGCCTCATAGCTGGCTGCCGCGACCACGCCGCGATCCGACCCTCCGCCGACGGCCACCGGCTGCCCACGCAACGCCGGATCGTCGCGCTGCTCGACGCTGGCATAGAAGGCATCCATGTCGACGTGGATAATCTTGCGCAGGCCCTGAGCTTCCTGGCGCGCTTCTTCGTGGGTATCGGGCTGGGCTTCGGCCATGGCGGAACATTAGCCGGAAATGCAATCAATTGCAGAGAAACACGCCTAGCCTTCCCTTCCTGCATCGGCCATGTGCCTGCCATGGCTTCCTCTCCGGTCGAATCGCGCTTTCCCATGGGCGCGCGCGAGTTCGTTTTCCTCATGGCTATGCTTCAGGCGCTTCAGGCGCTGGCAATCGATGCCATGCTTCCGGCATTGGGCGTCATTTCCCACGACCTTGGGGTGAGCGATCCCAACCGGCGGCAGCTTATTGTCGGGATATTCCTGATTGGCATCGGCCTTGGCGCCCTGTTCCCGGGTGCGCTGGCCGACCGTTTCGGACGAAGGCCGGTGTTGTTCGGCTGCCTTGCTTTCTACATTTTGCCGATGGCAGCCTGCGCCGTAGTCACCGAATTCAACACGCTGATTGTGCTGCGCCTGATCCAGGCAATGGGCTGCAGCGGGCTGGCAGTCGTGCCCATGGCAATCATCCGCGATCGCTTCGAAGGCGACCGCATGGCGCGGACGCAGTCGCTGATCGCAGTCATGTTCATGATCGTGCCGATGATCGCGCCCACGCTGGGACAGGCGATCCTCATCACCGCAGGGTGGCGCTGGATCTTCGGCTTCATGGCCCTACTGGGCATCATTGTGGCCGTGTGGGCATGGCTCCGCCTGCCCGAGACGCTGCATCCCGAATACCGCCAGAAGATCGAACCGCGGGTCATTGCCGCCAACATGGGCCAGGTGCTGACCACCCGCGCGTCCATCGGTTACGTGCTGGCCAGCGCCCTGATGATGAGTTCCATCTGGGGCTTCATCAACAGCTCGCAGCAGCTCATTGCAGAGCACTTCGGCGCCGGCAGCACCTTCCCTTATGTCTTTGGCGGCATGGCAATGGCCATGGCGAGCGCGAACTTCATCAATTCGCGCATCGTCGAAAAATTCGGCACGCGGCGCGTGTCGCATACCGGCCTGCTGATATTCATCGGGGCCGGCATGATGCAGGTCTGGCGCGCATTCGATCCGCAGGAAACGCTGTGGCAGTTCGTGCCGTTGATGGCGCTCAACATGGGGCTGATCGGCTTCATGGGCGCGAACTTCAGCGCCATCGCGCTGCAGCCCTTCGCCCGCGTCGCCGGTGCCGCGGCATCGGTGCAGGCATTCATTCGCACAATCATCGCCTCATTCGTCGGCGCGGCCATTGGCCAGTCTTTCGACGGAACCGCGCGGCCGCTGGCGCTGGCGCTGCTGACGGCGGGCGTACTATCGCTGCTGCTGGTGCTCTACAGCGAGCGGGGAAAGCTGTTCCGGCGCCTCAATCCGCCGCCGCTCAAAAGCTAGGTCCGGTACACTTCCTGCGCTGCATAGGCGGCGGCATACTTCCGCGCCCGCGCGGCCAGTTCACGCCTTGACCACTTGGGCCCGGCGCTGGCTTTCGCAGGCGGCGTGACCGCTTCCCACAGCGCGTGCAGCACATGGCCCAGCTTGGCGAGCCGCGAGGTGACAATGCGGTGGTCCCATGCGTGCTCACCGGCAAGGTCCACCTCGCGCGCAATGGCCCCATAGATCCCTGCGGCTGAAAGCACCGCCCAGCGCTGCCGGAAGGTGAGCCGCCCCGCACCAACCCGTGCCGACGCTTCATAGCTGCGTTCCAGATCGCACAAGCGCCGCACCTGCCGCAGCAGCGCACGCCGATAGTGCGGCTTCATCTGCTCACCGGGAGGGATGTCGGCCTCCACCAGCCACTCGACGGGCAGGTAGCAGCGGTCGGCCGCGTCATCCTCGTCCAGGTCGCGGGCGATGTTGGCAAGCTGGAAAGCGATGCCAAGGTCGCAGGCGCGGTCGAGCGTGTCTTCGTCATCCCTTACCCCCATGACCGCCGCCATCATCACGCCCACGGCCCCCGCGACGTGATAACAATAGAGCAGCATGTCCGCCTCACTCCGCGGCCGCCAATCTGCCGCATCGAGCGCGAAGCCGGCGATAACGTCCTCCGCCATGTTGACCGTTATGCCACTTTCGCGTGCAACCACGGCGAAGCCATCGAATGCAGGATCGCCGGTTTCCACCCCGGCGAAGGCAGCGTCGGTCAGGCGGCGTATGGTGGCAAGCCGTTCGCGCATCTGCGACAGGTCGCCCATCTCGCCGCCGTGGTCCTGCCCATCGACCATGTCATCGCAGGCGCGGCACCAGGCATAGAGCAGCCACACACGCTCCCGCGTCGCGCGATCGAACAGGCGCGAAGCCAGGGCGAAGCTGCGCGAGCCGCGCACTATGGAAATGCGGGCATGCCGGACAAGGGCTGCCCTGTCTGCGCCTATCACAAGTCCTCCAGCCGCATCCCGACAATCGGGGTAACAGGCCTATGCGCCGCCATGCGGGTCAGCAGCAGGTCCAGCTCTGCCTCGGCGATGATGATGCCGTGATGTGCGGGGCGGACGAAGCCGACCTGGGCCATGTGATGATTGAAGGCGAGCAGGTGATCGAAGAACCCGAAGGCATTCAGCAGGCCCACCGGCTTTGCGTGATAGCCAAGCTGCGCCCAGCTGACCGCCTCCCACAGCTCGTCCATGGTACCGACCCCGCCGGGCAGGGTCAGGAAACCGTCCGACAGCTCGGTAAAGGCCAGCTTGCGCTCATGCATGCCGGAAACGACCCGCAGTTCGGTGCAATCAAGATTGGCGAGTTCGGCAGACACAAGCGCTTCAGGGATCACGCCGATCACTTCGCCTCCCGCCGCCAGCGCCGCCCCGGCGACCGCGCCCATCATGCCCAGCCTGCCGCCGCCATAGACGACACCGGTGCCGCGCCGGGCCAATGTCTCCCCGACTTCGCGCGCCAGTTCCAGATAGCGCGGATCGGCGGGGGCGGCTGACCCGCAATAGACGGCAACACGCTTCATGGGCGCAGATCGTCCACTATCAGTTTCGCCGTGGCCTTTGCGCTTCCGACTACGCCCGGGATGCCCGCCCCCGGATGGGTGCCAGCGCCGACGAGGTAGAAGTTCTTCAAACTGTCGTCGCGGTTGTGCGCCCGGAACCATGCGCTTTGCATCAGTGTCGGCTCAAGGCTGAAGGCGCTGCCCAAGTAGGCATTCAGGTCCAGCGCAAAGTCTTGCGGAGCATAGTGGAATTTCGTGACGATGCGATCATGGATATCCGGGATCAGCCGCCGCCCCACTTCATCCAAAATGCGCTTTTCAAGTATCGGGCCGATACTTTCCCAGTCGATCGGCAGCTTGCCCTGATGGGCGACCGGGATGAGCGCATAGAAGGTGCTCTTGCCCGGCGGCGCGACCGAGGGGTCGGTGACGCTGGGATGATGCAGGTAGATAGAGAAATCCTGCGGCAGCACGCCGTAGTCGAAAATATCCGCCAGCAATTCCTTGTAGCGCGGTCCGAACAGGATGGTGTGATGCGGGATGCCTGGCCAGGTTCCCTCCAGCCCGAAGTGAACGATGAACAGGCTGGGTGAAAAGCGCTTCTTCGCCAGCTTGCGCGCCATCTGCGGGCCGCGCAGCGATCCGGAAAGGAGGTCGCGGTAAGAGTGCATGAGATCGGCATTGCTGGCCACCACGTCAAAGGTTTCGCGCCAGCCGCTGGCACATTCCACTTCTGAAACGCGGTCGCCCAGCGTGTGGACCTGAACTACCGGATCGCCCAAGCGCAGCGTCCCGCCCAGCCGCTCGAAATGCCGGACCATGCCAGCGACAAGGCGGTTGGTGCCACCCTGGGCCCACCACACGCCGCCGTCCTTTTCCAGTTTGTGGATCAGGGCATAAACGGCGCTGGTCGTCATCGGATTGCCGCCGACCAGCAGGGTGTGAAACGACAGCGCCTCACGCAGTTTGGGGCTTTTCACGAAGCTTGAGACGATGGAATAGACCGACCGCCACGCCTGATAGCGCGCCAGCCCCGGCGCCGCTTTCGCCATGCTCATGACATCCAGAAATGCCGTGTGCCCGTGGCGGACATAGCCCTCCTGCCAGACCCCGGCGGAATAGCGCAGGAAGTCCTCATACCCCGCGACGTCACCCGGCGCGACGCGGGCAATTTCCATGCGCAGCATCGCCTCGTCATTCGAATAGTCGAAGGTTGTCCCGTCCTGCCAGTTGAGCCGGTAGAACGGCTTTACCTCCATCAGGTCGACATCGGCTTCAATGTCGTGGCCCGAGATCTGCCAGAGTTCGCGCAAGCAAGTGGGATCGGTGATGACGGTGGGCCCTGCGTCGAAGGTAAATCCGTCGCGCTGCCACCAATAGGCGCGCCCGCCCGGCTTGTCCCGCGCCTCTACCACCACGGTTTCGATGCCCGCGGACTGGAGCCGGATGGCAAGGGCAAGCCCGCCGAACCCTGCGCCGACGATGCAGGCCCGGCTCATGACTTTGGCCCCAGCGAAGACAGTGGCCGTCCCCGCCCGGCAAGGCTGGCAATGGCGGCGCTGACCGGAACGGGCGGTTTCCCGGCCAGCAACCTCACCATATCCAGCCGCGTGGATTTTGCCGCATAGAAGCGTTCGATCAGCCCCTCGGGCAGGGTATAGAAACGTTCGAGCACGCGATAACGCTCCTCAGGACGGGCCGCCGAAAAAAGCATAGTCGCCAACATCCTGTAAAACGAGCGCTCTTTCCACACCGAACGCGCATGGTCATGCATTGCCCCAGCAAGGGCCCCGCCGCTGACGTCGCGCAGACGGGCCACCCGCATGGCAAGGCGCACCGCATCCGGAAGCGAATAGCCCGTAAGGGGGTGGACCAGCGCCGCGCGCGTTCCGGCGCGTGCGATGCCTTGTTCCCCCGACTGCCAGAAGGCGTCGAAATCGCCCGAGGCTATGACGGGAAGGACGCCGGTTTCCTCGCGGCTCACCTCCGCGACGCGCCAGCCTTGCGCCAATGCATAAGCGTCGATCCGGTCCCGCAACACCGGCAGGTCAAGCTCCGGCCCGTCAGCGTAATAGGTGTCCTCCACGAACACCTCGGTGTCCGAAAAGGGCAGGCAGTAGACAAAGCGATAGCCGTCATGCTGCTCCACCCGCGCATCCATGACGATGGGACGGCCCAGCCCGTGAGGCGCTTCCAGCCGCAGCATCTGGCCAAGGAATTTCTGCCAGCCGCCAGCCATGTGAGGCAGTCCGTGCGCCCCGCGCGCATCAATCACGGCGTTGGCTTCCAGCCGGGTGCCGTCGGCGAGCGTGACGTGCGCGGGTCCGGCCTCTACCACCGCCGCGCCGGTGATGACGTCCTCGACCGGCAAACGCTCGCGGACCACTTCATCCAGCCTTTCGCCCGTGGCACTGCTGTAGCCAGAGGAAAGCCGCCGCGAATGGGCCGGGAACCGGACGTCATAGCCGGGCCAGTGCCTGACCGTCAGCGGGGCCACCAGCCACTCGTCCTGATGGGAGACGTCGCGGCGGAACCATGACCAGACGTGGTTCCCACCCAGTTGGCGATCCATTTCAACCACTACTACCCGAAGACCCGGCCGCAGGCGCGCAAGCGCCAAGGCCAGCAAGCCGCCGGACAAGCCTCCACCGAGTATGGCGATATCGATCGGCCGCGACTGCATTGTTGATAAGCCTACGTGTTTGCGCGACGCTCCGCAACGCCACTTGGCTTGGGGATCATGCTGCGGCATGTCTCCAACAAATGCCGCTACACATCACGATAACTCCAGCCACGTTTGATGATGCTGCAGCCCTTGCCGAGATCTATGCGCATCACGTCCTGCATGGCTCCGCCACCTTTGAGACGATCCCGCCGGATGCCGCCGAAATCGCAGGGCGGATGCAGAAGGTGACGCAAGTGGGGGGACCCTGGCTCGCGGCGCGAACGCAAGGTGGCGAACTGGTAGGTTATGCTTATGCGGGACCGTTTCGTGAGCGCGCGGCCTACCGCTTCACGTGCGAGAACAGCATCTACATCCGGCACGACCGGCTTGGACTGGGAATCGGCACTGCGCTGCTGGAAGCCCTGCTGCCGACCTGCGAAGCCGCGGGATTCAGGCAGGTAATCGCGGCGGTTGCCGGGACCGAACCGGCGTCGATCGCGCTCCATCACCGCGCTGGGTTTACCGAAACTGGACGGCTTGCGGGCGTCGGGCGCAAGCACGGGCGTTGGATCGACGTCATCTACATGCAACGCGGGTTGGGCGAAGGTGATACCACTCCTCCCGCGGTGGAGCCTCGGTGACGAGCCTGCTTCCCCACCGCCGCGCCGCAATCGCGACTGTTATCGTCATGCTGGCAACAGCCGCGATCCTGTTCGCCATGGGCCGCCCGCCGATCTGCGCCTGCGGCACGGTGAAATTGTGGCACGGCGTCGTCCAGTCGGCAGAGAACAGCCAGCACATCGCCGACTGGTACAGCTTCAGCCACGTGATCCACGGCGTGCTGTTCTATGCAGGCGCACACTTGCTCTGGCGGCGGTGGAAACTGCTGGGCGGGGTGCCCGCGCGCTGGGCCCTGCCCATTGCAGTGGCCATAGAGGCAAGCTGGGAACTGCTGGAAAACTCGCCCGTCATCATCGAGCGCTACCGTGCGGTGACCGTCAGCTGGGGCTATTCCGGCGACAGCATCATCAATTCCATGGCCGACATCGGCTGGATGATCTTCGGCTTCTGGCTCGCCTCGCGGTTGCCCGTGCGCGCCAGCGTCCTGATAGCGCTTGCGTTCGAAATATTCACCCTGATCATGATTCGCGACAATCTAACGCTCAACGTTTTGATGCTGGTGTGGCCGCTGGACGCTGTCCGCGAATGGCAGGCGATGGCTTAACGCCGGCGACAACGCCTAGTCTATTTGGCGTTTACTACGATTCATCGCATTCCGGGAACGATCCTAATTCTCTTTGGTTCTTTTGCACTTGGAAGCCAGGTCCAATGATCTATAAGGAACGTTATGCGGCACGGCATTTATGTGTTGGCCATCATCGGCACCACGCCTGCAGCAGCGCAGGAAACGCCCCGACAAGATACCGCTCCCGCCCCCGATGTGACCTCTACGCAGGAACCGGCGGCCGAACCCAGGCGCGATCCGCAGACCCAGGTGTTCAAGGGCGACTACATCATTGTCGGCGTCGGCCTGGGCAGTTTTAACTCCTACGATGGTTCAGACGACAGGCGGCTGATGCCTGTGGCCGGCGCCATGGGCCGCGTCGCGGGCCGCAATTTCCGCATCCGCGGCCCTAATGTTTCGGTCGATCTTCTTCGCCATACTCCCGACCAGCACCTCCGCTTCCGGCTCAGCCCCACGCTTCGCTACGGCGGCAATCGCACGGGCAACATAGGTGACCCGGTCGTAAAGCAGCTGGGCAAGCTGGAAAGCGGATTTGAAGGCGGCGTATCCGTCGGCGCGCGCTATCGCCGGTTCCTCAATCCCTATGACTCACTGTCGATTGGCGCCTCCGTGCGCTGGGACCTCTCGGGAAGGCACGGCGGCGCGGCCTATGGCGCGCAGATGAGCTACACCACGCCGCTCAGCCCCGCATTCGTCATGGGTGCCCAGATCAGCGCGAGCTTTGTCAGCAGCAAGAACGCCGACTACAACTTTTCCGTCACGCCCGAGGGCAGCGCGGCAAGCGGCCTGCCTGTCTACAAGGCCAAGGGCGGCCTGAAGGAATTGGGCGTCGGCGCCTTCACCGCATACGATCTGACGGGAGACTTCCGCGACGGCGGCTTCATGATCGGCATCGGCGCGCAATACGGCCGCCTGCAGGGAAGCGCGGCGGAGTCGCCCATCACCTCCATACGAGGCACCCCCAACCAATGGGTTGCGGGCGGAGGTATCGCCTACGGTTTCTGACGCTTACCCGCGCAGTTCAATCATGGACGAGGAATAGGGCGCGACCAGCGCCTGTGCCCTGTCCCAACCGCCGTTCAGCCATAGCCGGTGCGCTGCCGGATCCGGCGGCAGGATCACCGGCATCGTGTCGCGCCCCTCGGCCCGCAGCGCGGCATTGGCATTGCAGGTGACGAGCGCGAAGCTGGCGATCTCGCTGTCCTTCCACACTCCGGCGAAAGCGAACAACGGCTGGTCGGC
>JBEVKC010000148.1:0-15342 GCA_040509895.1 Novosphingobium sp.
CTTCGACGCGGCCATGTTTTCGGCGATGCGGCGGCGCAGGCCAATGACCTTGACCAGCTCGTCCTTGCCAACGCGCCCAGCTGGGCGAAAACCGCCGGCAGCGTTGTATGCGATGAAGGCGTCGAGATCGGCGTGGCGGATGCGACCGTCTTCGGCGGGGCGGACCTCGCCGAGGTCTATGCCGAGTTCCCTGGCGCGCGCGCGGACGGCGGGACTGGCGAGGACTTTTGAGGAGGTGTGGTGTTCCTTGCCCTCACCCAACCCTCTCCCGGAGGGAGAGGTCTTTGGCGGCGCAACTTGTACCGCAGGCGCAACCTCTATCTCCCTCTCCCCTTGGGAGAGGGTCGGGGTGAGGGAAATCTCCGGCTCAGGCTCCGCCACGACCTCGGGCTTGGGTGCCTTCACAGGTTCCGGCGTCGGAGCTTCCTCCGCCGTCTCGCCCCCTTCAGTCTCGATCACCACAAGCGGCGAACCGATGGCGACTATATCCCCCACCTCACCCGCAACCTGGATGATCTTGCCCGAAACGGGGCTTTCCATTTCGACTGTGGCCTTGTCGGTCATCATGTCGGCCAGACGGCCGTCTTCCTCGACCTGATCGCCAATCTTCACATGCCACGCGACGATCTCCGCCTCGGCAATGCCTTCACCAATGTCAGGAAGTCTGAAGACGTACTTTCCCATGCCTCAGCCTTTCACCAGACGATCGACAGCCTCGCCAATGCGGACTGGACCCGGGAAGTAGGCCCACTCAAGGCTATGTGGATAGGGCGTGTCAAAGCCGGTCACGCGCTCAATCGGCGCTTCAAGGTGATAGAAGCAACGCTCCTGCACCAACGCCGACAACTCGGCCCCAAAACCGGAAGTCCGCGTCGCTTCATGGACGATCAGGCATTTGCCGGTCTTTTCAACGGACTTTTCCACAGTGGCAATGTCGAGTGGAACGAGAGTACGAAGGTCGATGATTTCTGCATCGACGCCCTTCTCTGCAAGCACAGCCTCAACCACATGGATCATCGTGCCATAGGCCAAGACAGTCATGGCCGACCCTTCGCGCACGATCCGCGCCTTGCCGAGCGGAATGGAATAATAGCCATCCGGCACCTTGCTTCCCGGATGCTTGCTCCACGGCGTTGCGGGATGGTCGTAATAGCCATCAAACGGACCGTTATAGATGCGCTTGGGCTCAAAGAAGATGACGGGGTCGTTATCCTCAATGGCGGCGATCAGCAGCCCCTTGGCGTCATGCGGCGTTGACGGAACAACCGTCTTGAGCCCAGCGACATGAGTGAACAGCGCCTCGGGGCTCTGACTGTGCGTCTGCCCCCCGAAGATGCCGCCGCCGAATGGGGCGCGCACCGTCAGCGGCGCGATAAACTCACCGGCTGAGCGGTAACGCATCCGCGCCGCCTCGGAGATCAGCTGGTCGAGTCCGGGATAGATGTAATCGGCGAACTGGATCTCCGGCACAGGCCGCAGGCCATATGCCCCCATTCCCACGGCCACGCCGATGATGCCGCACTCGCTTATTGGTGTGTCGAACACGCGGGACTTGCCGAACCGCTTCTGCAATCCGGCGGTGGCGCGGAACACGCCGCCGAAATATCCGACGTCCTCGCCCATGATCACGACATCGGGATCGCGCTCCATCATGATTGACAGCGCGTCATTGATAGCCTCGATCATGTTGAGGCTGCGCGACGGCGCGTCATGCAGGCTTACGGCTTCTTCTTCGAGCGTCATCACTCTTTCCAGTCCGGCCATTTGATACGGCGTTCGCGAATTGCCTGTTCTGCCTGCTCCTCAAGGTGCCAGGGCAGCTCCTCAAAAACGTCCTCGAACATGGTCTTGAAGGGGTGGTGCAGGCCGTGGCCGAGGATGCCGTTTTTCTCGGCCTCCTTGGTCGCCGACTTGACGAGTTCGACCAGTTCGCGGTCCATCTCGTCGTGCTGTTCGTCAGACCATTCGCCCAGTGCGATGAGGTGACGCTTCAAGCGCGTGATGGGATCGCCAAGCGGCCAGTCCGTGCGTTCCTGGGCCGATCGATAGGCGTTGGGATCGTCGGAAGTGGAATGCCCCTCGGCCCGATAGGTAAAATGCTCAATCAGGGTCGGGCCCATGTTCGCCCTCGCCCGGTTGGCCGCCCACTGGACCGCCGCATAGACCGCAAGTGCATCGTTCCCGTCCACCCGCAGCCCTGCGATGCCATAGCCGATTGCGCGCGCAGCAAAGGTGGTCCGCTCTGCACCGGCGAATCCAGAGAAGCTGGAGATCGCCCACTGGTTGTTGACCACGTTGAACACCACGGGAGCGTTGTAAACCGCGGCGAATGTCAGGCCGGAATGGAAGTCACCCTCAGCACTCGATCCCTCGCCGATGAAGGTGGTGGCAATTCGAGTATCGCCCTTGATCGCGCTGGCCATGGCCCAACCGACCGCCTGCGGTACCTGCGTCGCGAGATTGCCTGAAATGGAGAAGAAATTGTAGTCGCGCGCCGAATACATGATCGGTAGTTGGCGCCCCTTCAGCTTGTCTGCGCGGTTGGAATAGATCTGGTTAATCATCTCCACCAATGGGTAGCCCCGCGCAATCAGGATGCCCTGCTGGCGATAGCTGGGAAACACCATGTCGTCATTCGCCAGCGCAAAGGCTGCGGCCACCGAAGTCGCCTCCTCACCGGTACACTTCATGTAGAAGCTGGTCTTGCCCTGCCGCTGGCCACGATACATGCGATCGTCGAAAGCGCGAGTCAGCGCCATGGTGCGCAGCATCCGGCGCAATGTCTCGGGATCAAGTTTGGGATCCCAGGGACCGACGGTGCGATTCTCATCATCCAGCACGCGGACCAGATCAGTGCAGAGCGGATTGGTTTCCGCGGCCGGACAGTTTTCGTCGGGACGCGGCTGGGCGCCTGCCGGAGGGATTACGAGATCGGAATAGTCGACTGCGTCGCCGGGCCGAAACCGCGGTTCTGGCACGTGCAGGCTCAGCGGCGGTAGATTGCCGCGAGCCTTGGATGGATTGATGGGCCGATCGGCCATCCGTCACTCTCCCGCTACCGGCCGCCCCATGCAGCACGGAAGCATTGTTTTAATGATGCGACATAATATTTCAACAGACTTTAGTCGTCAACCAACCCGACGGAAATGACCCGGGACCGCACTTCACCCCTGACTACCTGCAGGGGAAAGCTTTGCCAGTTCGTCTTTCGACAGCGGTGAAACGATGTTCCAGCCAGTCCCGTCACGTACAGTGCTAAGTCCGTCCAGCGGCAGGGTAACGTGACGATCAGGACCCAACTTATCCACTTCCACGACAAGGCCGGTGGGCTTGCCGCTGGCGTCGCGGACCAACGCCTTCACATCTGCGGTTTCCTGCCCGGTCGAATTCACCAGATCGGCATCGAGAATTTCCAGCTCTGTCAGGCCAAGCGCTACTGCAGGCAACTTGCCGGCATCCGGCAATTTCAGAAGATCGTCACGGGTAAGATTCGATCCGATGTCCCAGTCATTGCCGGCGCGCACCGCCTTCAGGCCATCGAGTGGGACGGTGACATAACGGTCCGGGGTTGTACCCTCCACATCGACCAGAAGGCCGGTCGGCTTTCCATCCGCACCGCGCACGACCATTTCCACGTCGCCAATGTCCCGGCCCGCCGCATCAAGCAGGTCGGCGTCCAGCAATTGCAGTTCCGTGAGCTGCAGCACAACGATGGGCATGCCCATTGCTCGTGCCGCCGGTGTGGCGGTGCTCGAGGATTTGTCCGGCGTGGAAGCTTGACCGCAAGAAGACAGCAGGGCGGCAGAAAGGGTGAAGGCAGCGTACCGGATGTTCATCATCAGCTCCTTGTTAAGCCCGATAGAATGCCCCTGTTGCCCCCCGGTTTCCCCTTAGACGGCCACCGGCGCAGGAATGTGCGGCTGCGGCGCGTAATCGCTCACTGCAAAGTCCTCGATTCGGTAGCCGAAGATCGAATCTGGTTTGCGCAGAATATCCAGCCGCGCCACGCCTGACGGGGTGCGCGAAAGCTGTTCCTCCACCAGGGGGGCGTGGTTGAGGTAAAGGTGAACATCGCCGCCCATCCATACTGCCTCCCCCGGCTCGAGCCCGGTCTGCTGCGCCAACATACGGGTCAGCAGCGCCAGTGACCACATGTTGAAAGCAAAGCCGAGGCCCAGGTCGCAGCTGCGCTGATAGAGTAAACACGACAGGCGATTGCCCGCGACATGGAACTGATAGGTCTTGTGGCAGGGTGGCAGTGCCATCAGCGGCAGCTCCGCCACGTTCCAACCTTCGATGATGTGACGGCGCCCGCCGGGATTGGCCTTGAGGCTTTCAACAACCTCAGCCACCTGATTCACGCCTTGGTCGCGCTTGCGGAAGAGGCCCTCGCCTGCCGGCTCATAGACCGGCCAATCTACCCATTGCTTGCCATAGACGGGCCCAAGATCGCCCCAGCGTTCAGCGAAACCCGCATCTTCGACGACCCGCTTTGAAAAGTCCTCGCGGCTGACCTGCTCACCCGTTTCGCGCCGGAATCTGTCGAGCGGCCAGTCGGTCCAGATCTCCACACCCTGCGCACAGAGCGAGCGGATGTTCGTGTCTCCGGTCAGAAACCACAGCAGCTCGCGAGTCGCCGTTTTCCAGTAAACGCGCTTTGTGGTCAGCAGCGGCATCAGCCCGCTTGAAAGATCGAAGCGCAACTCCGCGCCAAATATCGACCGCGTGCCGACACCCGTGCGGTCAACACGCTCGTCCCCGCGTTCCCAGATGCGGCGCATCAGGTCGAGATATTGCCATTCCCAGTGGGGTTTGACGGAAGAATCGGTGCGCAGGGAAGCAGTTGCCATACCATTACACTAACCATGCGATTGCCCGCTTGCCACCCCGGCAATCGCTCTCTATAGGCGCGCTCCTGCCTCGCGGGCCTTCGGGCCTTGGCGATCGGTCGGGGAGTAGCTCAGCCTGGTAGAGCACTGTCTTCGGGAGGCAGGGGCCGGAGGTTCGAATCCTCTCTCCCCGACCAACTTTTCAATGATTTAGGGACGCCCCCTGTAGTTGCTTAGTATCGTGGATAAATCATCCGCTTCCACCAACTAACTAGCTGTTTACGATAAATCGCTTATCGGCGCGTACATGCGCTTCAAGCAGTCTTTTCGTGCCGTTCCCATCAAGCCATCGCCGCGCTACCTCGAAAAGCGTGCGCAAAGCACCGTGACGAAAACACTCACGCGCAAGCTTCCGCCGCCTTCATACGACACCGCCGAAGCAGAGCCACCCACGCCTGCGACGCTCCGGTCAATTAGAAAGAGGCCACGCCACGTCCATTTGGGTTCGGCTACGTGGATACTGTTCTGGGCGGCCCTCGTCGGCACATGTGTTGGTATCGCGCTTGCCTACCGTGAACCCGCTGAAGCAAAACAATGCGAATGGTGGAAGTCAGGCTGCTAAGGCGCGGTGACGTAGAGACACTCAACGGCAATTGTGACGAATGCCGCGGATGTTACGCCGAAATGTTTGGATAGACATGGTTATTTGCTCACATTAGGGCACCTTCCTACTCCCAATGAAACAGCAATAAGCGCATTGGGTCAGTAGGTCAGGATTGCCAATTCCTTGGCAACGTGCGGTTCGCTCAATAAGAAAAAATTCATGAATGCTCTCATTTTTGACAATGGAGATTTTATGAAACTCTCTGCGATCACCACCGCAACAGTTGCCGCTTGCGTACTTGTACTGGGCGCTTGCGCTCCGGTAGATAGTCCAAACACCATTCGTGCGGGTGAAGCCGGGACGGTGCAACCCGTTCAGTTCGGCACGCTGACCGCAATCCGTAGTGTGGAAATCCGCCCGGGTCAGACGCGGTTGGGCACCATGGCTGGCGCCACCTTGGGTGCAATCGGCGGCAGCCAGGTCGGAAACAGCACGGCTGGCAATCTTGCAGGTGGCGTTGCGGGTGCTGTCACCGGCGGCGCCGTCGGCAGCGCCGTCCAAGGATCGGGGCGCAACAACGGACTTGAACTCACGATCCAACTCGACAGTGGTGAAACAGTGGCCGTCGTTCAGCCGGGCGCTGCAAACGATTTCCGAGTAGGTGATCGCGTTCGGATTACCGGAACCGCTGACAACGCGCGAGTGACGCGCTGAGTTACTGAATCCGGGGCGTGGCCGAAGCCGCACCACACCGCCGGCAAAGCCCTGTACTACCCAGGGTGCCGGCGGATCACCGGTTCAGGGTATCCTTGTAGATTTTCCCGTCCTTCATGATGATCAGGAAATTCTTCGCCGGATCGGCGACGAGGTTGATGTCCTCGAGAGGGTTGCCGTCGACTAGCAAAAGATCAGCGTAGGCGCCCTGCTCGACCACACCGATCGTGCCGGGATAGGGATTGCGCTTGCCAGACATGCGCAGCAACTCCCCATTGGTCGACGTCGCCATGACCAGGAGTTCGGGCGGAGTATACCAGCGCAGCATGTCGACAAGGTAGTGGCCCTGCCGGGTGGCAAGCGCTGCGGAGAACAGAATATCCGTTCCGAACGCTGTTTTGATCTTGTACTTCCGTGCCAACCTGTACGTCGTATCCGTACCATCGACGACCTGCTTCAGTTTGGCCAGTTCGGCTGGACCAAGCCCCGCTCCCGCGCCCATGTCAACGAAGGGCTGCGTGCTTAGCCAGATGCCGTTTTCGGCGATCAACTTCGCCGTCGCCTCGTCCATCAGGTGCCCATGTTCGATGCACTTCACCCCCGCTTTGATAGAGCGCTGGATGGATTCGGGCGTATAGGAATGGGTACAGACGTACGTCCCCCAATTTTCTGCGGCCTCGACGGCAGCGCGGAGCTCATCCTCATTGAAGGTGACCGCATCTAGCGGGCTGAACGGTGACGCGACCCCACCACCCGCTGTCAGCTTGATTTGCGAGGCTCCCTGCATAAGCTGCTCGCGCACACGCATGCGCACCTCGTCGGGGCTGTCTGCGATGGCGAAACCGCCCAGTTCCTCACCATGAGTCAAATGCCCCGGCGTCCTAGGCAGATCAATTTGTTGACGGAAGTCGCCATGGCCACTGGTAACCGTAATCACCGCGCCGGAGGGATAGATGCGGGGTCCGGGCAACAGCCCCTGATCGATAGCGCGCTTGAGCGAAAAGACCGGTCCGCCCATGTCCCTCACAGTAGTGAAACCGCGCATCAGCGTATCGGAAGCCTCGGCCCCGGCAAGCAGGGTGCTAAAACCAAGATCGCTCATCAAAAGCTGCGCAGGAGTGGGGCGCACAAGTGTGGCGTGCCAGTGATTGTCGATCAGCCCCGGCATCAGAACGCGGCCCCCGCCATCGATTACGCGGGTATTTGCATCGGCAGGAACGGCACTCGCCGAAATGCTTTCGATCAGGTTGCCTCTGATGAGCACATTGCTGGGCGATGAGAGCGTTCCGTGCTTTCCATCGAACACACGCACGTTCTGGAACAGGATGGCACTGCTGGCACCCTCAGTTGGTGCGGTCTGCTGGGCAGGACTCCCCTGAACGGCGATAAACGCAGCCCCGGTAAGGAGGACCAACCACGCCAGCCAGGACTTCGCAATATTCCCGAATGCAGAACGACCAAGCGGAAGCTTCGAACGAATAGTCGTGGGCATATTCGGATCCTTCAACTGGGCCGTCATAGCCTTGCATCAAAACGGACCAATGTCTTTGTACCCACCCATCAAACCACATTCGCCAGCATTTCAAAATAGATAGAAGGCAAAACTTCCAGAAAACGTTGATTCGCGCAGTTACCGCATCCGGAATTGAACGGCTTGGCTACCATCCAACCGATCCAACGCATGAGGCGCGTCGTTCCGTCGCAAACTTCTTCCGCTGCCGGAGCCCCTCTCCCAATTGCCCGTTGGGGGCACATGAACAACCGGAGAGTAGACTCGTGAAGAACATCATTGCTGCAGCCCTCGCCGTCGCCGCGATTGGGATCACCGCTCCTGCCATGGCACAGGAATCCGCCGCTCAGGAGCCTGCCGCTCAGTCGGCAGCCGCCAAGGCTGGCGACACCGTTTACGACCAGGCAGGTGAAGTTGTCGGCACCATCGAAGCGGTCGAAGGCTCTAACTTCGTCATTTCGACCGGCACGAACCGTGCGACCCTGGCACTTGCCTCGCTTGGTCAAGGCCCCAAGGGCGCTACTCTTGCCATGACCAAGGCTCAGCTCGATGAAGCGATCCAAAAGGCCGCATCGTCAGCTCCGGCAGCCGACGCCCCGGCAGAGCAGGCTCCGGCTAACTAATCGGACAGTAACCGAGCAGACCGGCGGTTCGCCTGAGGCGGGCCGCCGGTTTGTTTTTGCCGGTTGCCCGAGCCCCTCCGGACAAGCCTGATTTCCCGTTCCGCCGCATCCGCGCCTTGCAGGCTTGCTCCGCGCCGTGCCACCCTCACCCAAACATGGGAGAGAGCAATGGCGCTGACCACTGAAGTGGCTGACCACTTCAACATGAACCTGAGTGACGATCCATATTGGAGCGAAAGCTCATGGTTCTCTTGGGCCATTCCGGAACGCGGCATCAACGGGTTCTTCTACAACCACTTCCGACCCAACATGAACTGCCTGCTGTGCGGCCCTGCAATGTGGGACCGCAGCGGGATGCATACGTGGAAGTTCCGCTTCTTCGACTGGCAACTGATGCGCCAGTTGCCGGAGGGGCGGTTCGGCGTCGATTACGACAAATACGACTTCACTACCCCCTATTCCTTCTCCATCCGCATGCTGGAGCCGCTGCGGCGCTATCGCCTGGGCTATGACCGCGAGGGCTTCAAACTGGACCTTGAGTTCGTGGGGAGTTGCGATCCGCACAGCATTGGCGCCCGAAGCGATCACGGATTCGACGGCGCCTACAAGCTGCATTTCGAGCAACCCGGCCGGATCACAGGTGCCGTAGAACTGGACGGTGAACGATTTGACGTAGACTGTTTCTCGATCCGCGATGGTTCGCACGGTCGCCGTTTCCTTGAGAAGGTCACGCCGGGCGGCTACACATGGTCCACCGCCGACGCCGATAACGGCTGGCACATCATGGCACTGGACGAATATTCCAGCCACGACACACTGATCATGGGCGGTTACCTTTATCGCGACGGCCAGATGTCATCGGTCCGCAAGGGCATCCGCCGGGTTCTGGAGCGGGATGGCGCGCGGCCGGTGAAAATTGAGGTCATCGCAGAAGACGACCTTGGCCGGAAACTGCACGCCATTGGTCGCGAGACTGTCCCCGCCGAATTCCAGCTATTTCCCGACCGGGCGCAATGGTGGACACAATATGCCTGGGATTACGACAACTTTACCGGCGCGGTGGGCGAGGATCAGGAATTCTATGGCCTCCACGATTTCCGCCGCTGGCAACGCGCCGGGCCGGATGCGTGGGAAAAACGCTAACCGCCGCGCAGCAACTGCACGCCCCAATCGCGCTCGAACAAGTAGAGCAACAACCGCGCCGCCCCGCCCCGTTGGCCGGTAAGGCCACCGTCACGCTCCACCAACAGCCGGGCATCGTCGTGGGCGAGAGGAAGCAGGCGCTGGATCTGCTCAAGGCTGGCGATGCGAAACGGTGTGTCGCCCGACTGGCGCGTCCCTAGCAGTTCTCCGCCTCCGCGTAGACGCAAGTCCTCTTCCGCTAGACGAAAGCCATCCTGCGTTTCGCGCATCAGGGCAAGCCTTTCGCGGGCCGTTTCCGACAGGGCCTCCCCGCGAAGCAACAAGCAAACGGATTTTTCTGAGCCGCGACCAACCCGCCCACGAAGCTGGTGAAGCTGGGCAAGGCCAAAGCGTTCCGCCCGCTCGATCACCATGAGCGTCGCGTTCGGCACATCGACCCCCACTTCGATCACAGTTGTGGCCACCAGCAGCTTTGCCTCACCAAGGGCGAAGCGCTCCATGGCCGCATCTTTCGCCTCAGGCTTCAACTGCCCGTGGACAAGCACAACATCGTCGCCAAAGCGCACCTTCAGTTCGGCATAGCGCGCCTCGGCCGCCGCAAGGTCATCAGTCTCGCTCTCACGGACCATCGGGCATACCCAATAGGCCTGCCCACCGCCATCCAGATGCCGGGCAAGCGCGCCAACGACATCACCCATGCGCTCCACAGCCACGACCCGCGTGTCGATCGCCTGTCGCCCCGGCGGCATCTCGTCGAGACGTGACACGTCCATCTCGCCGTACTGCGCCAGCGTCAGGGTTCGGGGAATCGGCGTTGCGGTCATCGCGAGGCAATGCGGTGTGCGCTTGCCCTTCTGGGTAAGCATCAGCCGCTGACCGACGCCGAATCGATGCTGCTCATCAATCACCGCCAGCGCGAGGTTCTTGTAGCTCACCGTATCCTGAAAAATCGCATGGGTGCCGACAACGATGTCGATGGAACCGTCCATCAGTCCCATCAGGATGGATTCGCGTGCGCGCCCTTTGTCGCGCCCCGTGAGGAGCGTGATGGTCACACCGGTTCCGGCCAGCATGCGCGTCAGCGTATCATGGTGCTGCCGCGCAAGGATTTCCGTCGGAGCCAACAGCGCCGCCTGCGCGCCTGCCTCCACCGCGACCAGCATGCTCTCCAGCGCCACCACGGTCTTGCCCGAGCCGACGTCGCCCTGTAGCAGCCGCAGCATCGGCGCTGCCTGAGCCATGTCACCCTCGATCTCGGAAATAGAGCGGCGCTGGGCACCGGTCAGCGGGAACGGCAGGTTCAGCTTCGCCCGCAAACTCCCGTCGCCCTTTAGCGGCGTACCCGATTTTGCCCTGTTGGCGTTCCGAACCAGCATCAGCGCAAGGCTGTTCGCCAGCAATTCGTCATAAGCCAGCCGGTCACGCGCCTCGGCATGTTCGCCCTTGTGCGCCAGCGTCAAGGCATCTCGCCATTGTGGCCAGCACATCTTGTCGAATAGACCCGGCTCGATCCATTCCGGCAGTTCCGGAACGCTCGTCATTGCCTGTTGTACCAAGGCTGCAACGCGGCCCTGCGTCAGTCCTTCCGACAGTGGATAGACGGGCTCATTCAGCTGCCCAAGCATCCCGCTACCTTCCTCGGCAACGTGATCGGGATGGACGATCTGGAGCATCTGTCCATACTGGTCGAGCCGCCCCGCAATCCATCGCTTTTCCCCAAGCGGAAGCTGCTTACGCGCCCAACCCGTGTTGCGGCCGAAATAGGTGATGGCGCACACATTGCCCGCCGCGTCGGCAGCATGAACACGGAACGGCCCCCGCCCGGCTGACGCCCGATATTCCAGGGGTGTGAGAGCAATAATGATATTCTCGCCCACGCTCGCTTCATCGAGATCGGTCACCGCCCGCCGCGCCACGAAGCGGTCAGGCAAGTGATAGGCAAGGTCCTTCACCCGCGTCAGGCCGAGCTTTTCCATCGGTCGGGCAAGTTGCGGCCCTACGCCTTTGAGACTGTTGGATTCTGCAAACAATGGGTTGAGCTGATCGGGACGCATAGCGCGGCTATAGCGAGGCTTTGCCCTTGCCTCCAATACCCCTGTCACCTAACGCGCCGCGCATGGACGACGCCCGCCTCAAACGAATCCGCTTCCGCGCCTGGCACCGCGGCACGCGTGAGGCCGATTACATGATCGGCTGCTTCTTCGACCGCTATGGCAGCGGCTGGGGAGAAGCCGAACTCGCGTGGTTTGAAGAACTGCTGGAAGAGCAGGATGTAGACATCATGGCTTGGGCGCTTGGGACAGTTATTGCACCGGAAAACTTCGCCGGTCCGCTCATGGATGCGATGAAAAAGCTGGATTACGTTGAAATCCCGCGCTGATGCCCTAATTGCCAGCGGCTGACGCCATGGCAGACATCAACCGCATCCTTTCCGCAAAGACCCCGCTCACTCTCGCCTCTGTGGCAAGGGGCGCGCAGCCGCTGGTACTGGCCGACCTTGCGCGCGCATCGAAAGGCCGTGCGGTGTTCATCGCCCCCGATGATGCAGCGATGCGGGCAGTGTCTGATGCCGCCGCATTCTTCGCGCCTGAGCTTGAGGTAATCGAGTTCCCGGCGTGGGACTGCCTCCCCTATGACCGAGCCAGCCCGGCACTGTCGGTAAGTGCCCGGCGACTGTCCGCCCTCCACCGGCTGCAGGGCAAGGCCGCGGGGCCGCAGCTTCTGATCACCACGATCAACGCCGTGCTCCAGCGTGTGCTAACGCCGTTTCGCATCCGCGAGTCAGTTCGTCAGTTGAAGCCCGGCATCGAGATCGGCCGTGAAAGCCTGATCGGCCTGCTGCAGCGGCAGGGCTATGCGCGAACCGACACGGTGGTTGATGCTGGTGAGTACGCAGTTCGCGGCTCCATCTTCGACATCTACCCCTCCGGACTGGAAGCAGGCCTGCGGCTCGACTTCTTTGGCGATGAGCTGGAAACGCTGCGGCTGTTCGATCCCAACAGCCAGCGCTCGACGGGTTCGCTTGACGAACACCTCCTGCTGCCCGCCAGCGAAGCGCTGCTGGACGATGAAACAATCAAGCGCTTCCGCACGGGCTACCGCGAGCTGTTCGGCGCCAACGCAACTTCCGATCCGCTGTATCAGGCGGTCAGCGATGGTCGCCGCCTCGCCGGAATGGAGCACTGGCTGCCGCTGCTCGAAGAGCGGATGGCGACACTCTTCGACCATCTCGGCAAGGATGACCTTGTCGTGGTCGACAACTCCGCACTCGGTGCGGAGGATGAGCGGCTGACTGACATTGCTGACTATTACACCGCCCGCAGCGACACTTCCGGCAAGGCTCCCGGCAGCTATCGTCCGCTAGAACCGGGCGCGCTCTATCTTACCCGCGCCGAACTCGACCAACAGCTTGCTGGCTGGCCCATCCATCGCGCCGACATATTCCCGCAACCGGACAGCGATCGGGTTATTCCCTTCGGTTTCTCTGGCAGTCGTGACTTCGCGCCCGAACGCGCACGAGGCGACAACGTCTATGAAGCAGCTGCGAAGCACCTGCATTCCGTGGCGAAGTCGGGCCGCAAGGCAATCGTGGCCGCCTATTCCACCGGCAGTCGCACCCGCATCGCCTCGATACTTGGAGAGGCAGCATCCCCCGCTCCGGTACTGGCCGATAGCTGGCAAGAGGCGTTGGGACTTGCCGCCAAGGGTATTCCCGCCGCGCTGGTGCTGCCGCTCGAAACCGGTTTCGCGAATGATGAACTGGAACTCGTAACTGAGCAGGACATCCTCGGCGACCGGCTGGTGCGCCGCAAAAAGCGCAAGAAGAACGCCGACGCATTCCTTGCCGAACTTTCCGCCCTCACCCCCGGCGATCTTGTCGTCCACATGGACCACGGCATCGGCCGCTATGAAGGGCTGCAGTCGATCCCGGTCGGCAAGTCGCCGCACGACTGCGTGATGCTGGAGTATGCGGGAGGTGACAAACTCTATATCCCGGTCGAGAACATCGACGTCCTTTCGCGCTATGGCAGTGACAACGACTTTGTCGCGCTTGACCGGTTGGGCGGCGAGGCATGGCAGAGGCGCAAGGCCCGCCTCAAGGAGCGCATCCGCGAAATTGCGCATGAGCTGCTCAAGACTGCAGCCCAGCGCGCCCTGCGAGTGGCACCGGTGCTGGTTCCAGAACAGGCTGCCTACGACCAGTTCTCCGAACGATTCCCGTGGCAAGAGACTGAGGACCAGGAACGTGCCATCGAGGACGTTCTCAGCGATCTGGGCGAAGGCAAGCCGATGGACCGGCTCGTCTGCGGCGATGTCGGTTTCGGCAAGACGGAAGTCGCCCTGCGCGCCGCTTTCGTTACGGCGATGGCCGGACAGCAAGTGGCCGTGGTCGCGCCCACAACGTTACTCGCACGTCAGCACTATACCGGCTTCGCGGAACGGTTTTCCGGCTTCCCGCTGGAAGTCGGCCGCCTGTCACGACTCGTGCCGGAAAAGGAAGCCAGCCGCACACGCGCCGGGCTGACCGATGGAACGGTCGACATCGTTATCGGCACCCACGCGATTTTGTCAAAAACAGTGAAATTCAAACGCCTTGGCCTTGTAATCGTTGACGAAGAGCAACGCTTTGGCGTCAACCACAAGGAACGACTGAAGCAGCTTCGCACCGACGTCCACGTTCTGACCCTCACAGCCACACCGATTCCCCGTACGCTGCAGATGGCCATGTCGGGCCTGCGTGAACTCTCCACCATCCAGACCCCGCCGGTCGATCGTCTGGCTGTGCGTACCTACGTGATGGAATGGGATGACATGGTGATGCGCGAGGCTTTGCTGCGCGAACACCATCGAGGCGGGCAGAGCTTCATCGTCGTGCCCCGCATCGCCGACATGCCGGAAGTAGAGGATTGGCTCCGCAAGAGCGTGCCGGAGGTGAAATTTGTTGCGGCACATGGGCAGATGGCGCCCAGTGAAGTCGAAGAGCACATGAGCGCCTTCTACGAGCGCAAATACGACGTCCTGCTCTCCACCACCATCGTCGAGAGTGGCCTCGATATTCCGAGTGCCAACACGATCATCATCCACCGTGCAGACCGCTTTGGCCTCGCCCAGCTTTACCAGCTTCGCGGCCGCGTCGGACGATCGAAGCTGCGGGCCTACGCATACCTGACGACACCTGCAGACAGGCAGCTTTCCGAAGTCGCGGAGAAGCGTCTGAAAGTGCTTGGCGACCTCGATAGCCTTGGCGCCGGATTCCAGCTTGCCAGTCATGACCTTGACATTCGCGGGGCCGGCAACCTGCTGGGGGACGAGCAATCGGGCCACATTCGGGAGGTGGGCTTCGAACTCTACCAGTCGATGCTGGAAGACGCGATCCTTGCTGCCAAGGCCGGTGACGTCGGTCTGGAGCGCGACCGCTCCGCCCTCAGCCCCCAGATCACGGTCGATGCGCCGATCATGATTCCGGAGGATTATGTCCCCGACCTCGCGGTGCGCATGGCGCTCTACCGCCGACTCAACGATGCGGACGACCAGCAGGAAATCGACTCGCTCTCAGCCGAAATGATCGACCGCTTTGGCCCGCTGCCCGACGCCACCGCAAACCTCATCAAGCTGATCGAGATCAAGCGGCAGGCTATCCAGGCGAACATCGCGCGGATCGACGTCGGTGCGAAGGGTACGCTGGTATCGTTCCACAACGACAACTTCCCCGATCCGATCGGTCTGATCTCCTATGCAGAACGCCTGCAAGGCACGATCAAGCTGCGGCCAGACAGCAAGCTGGCAGTGACGCGCGCCTGGGGTGATCCAAAAGCCCGACTGAATGGCCTTTTCCAGCTGACAAAGGGCCTTTCCGCCATCGCCCGAAAGGCGAGCAAATAGTTCTCGCCGCCATTCGATCTGCAACGATCTACCTGG